>JAKSUF010000338.1 GCA_024409145.1 archaeon
TATCATAAATTTAAATAATCATAAAATTTATTAACTGTTATTATAATAAGTATATCATAAATTAATATTATTTTAATAATATATTATAGTTTAACAAATCTTATTAATTTAGTAAAGTGATATTTATGAGTAATGTTAAAGATATGAACCTTGCTGATGAAGGGATTAGAAAAATTGAATGGGTTCAAAAACATATGCCTGTTCTTGAACATATTAAAAAACAATTTGAAGAAGAAAAACCTTTTGAAGGTATTACTATTGGATCCTGTTTACATTTAGAACCTAAAACTGTTAATTTAGGACTCACATTACAAGCTGGTGGTGCAGAAGTTGCTATGACTGGTTGTAATCCATTATCTACTCATGATGATGCTGCAGCTGGTGCAGCTGCTTTAGGATTACATATTTATGGTTGGAGAGAACAAACTGATGAAGAATATTATCAAGCTATTGATGATGTTTTATCTCATAAACCAGATATAATCATTGATGATGGTGCTGATATGATTATGTATTTACATGAAAAACGTCCTGAACTTTTAGATAATATTATGGGAGCATGTGAAGAAACTACTACTGGTGTTCATCGTCTTGTTGGTATGCATGATGATTCTGCACTCAAATTCCCTGTTGTAGCAGTAAATGATGCTTATACTAAATATTTATTTGATAATCGTTATGGTACTGGACAATCTTCTCTTGATGCTATTATGGGAACTACTAACATGTTAATTGCTGGTAAAAATGTTGTTGTATGTGGTTATGGCTGGTGTGGTCGTGGAGTAGCTTCACGTGCAGCAGGTTTAGGTGCTGATGTTATTGTAACTGAAGTTGACCCAATTAGAGCTTTAGAAGCAAGAATGGATGGTCATAAAGTAATGCCTATTAGAGAAGCTGTAAAAGTAGCTGATCTTGTGATTACTGTTACTGGTAATATTGATATTATTAAAGGTGATGACTTTAAATATATGAAAGATGGATGTATGTTATCTAATTCTGGTCACTTTAATGTAGAAATCAATCGTCAAGATCTTGAAGCTCAATCTGTAAGTGTTGAAGAAGTACGTGAAAGTATTGAAATGTTTACTATGAAAGATGGTAGGAAAATTTACTTACTTGCTGATGGTAGACTTGTAAACTTAGCAGCTGCAAGAGGTCAAGGACACCCTGCTGAGATTATGGATATGAGTTTTGCTGTACAAGCATTATCTGCAAAATATATTCTTGAAAATAGTTTAAATCTTGGTGTTGAAAAAGCTCCTGATATGATTGATGATGCTGTTGCAAGATTAAAACTTAAATCTATGGGAATTGAAATTGATTCCTTATCTGAACGTCAAACTGAGTACCTTGGAAATTGGAGAGAAGGAACCTAAATTTCTTTTCTTTTAATTTTTTTTTAAAAGTTTTTAGTAGTTAATTTTTAATTTTTACTAGCTTTTTTATCTTTTTTTTTAACTATTTTTTTATATTGTGGATAACATGTCTTATTTTAGATATATTGATAATGGAGAAGGCCCTACAAAACTTTTTATTGGTGGAATTCATGGTAATGAAGGTAAAACTATTATTAAGATTTTAAGAAAATTAAAGTCTTCTGATTTTTCTAATGGACAGATTTATATTTATAATTTTGATAAGTCTCCTTATATTTCAACTTTAAAAAAAGAGTTTTATGATTCATTTCAAGGTAAAAAAATTATTAGTTTAATTGAAAAACATAAACCTGATTTTTATACTGAACTTCATTCATATCATCTTAAGAATTATGATAAGTTACTTGATGAAAATAGATTAGAATCTCAAGGAGTTCCTCCTCTAATTAGTTGTGATAATCATGTTTTAGTAAGTTCTGTCTCACCTCTTATTCGTCAGAAGTATTTTACGAGAGATACAATTTGTAAAACTTTAGAAATTCCTGCATTTGCAGAATATGACTTTGATAATACTCTTGTAGAAAAATATGACTTTGATTTAAATCTAACTTTAAATCGTTATTTTGACTTTTTGGATTTAATTTGTTCTTCTAAAAATAGAAAAGATTTTGAAAATCGTATTTGGATAAAATATCCTAATCAAGTTAAACTTGCTATGAAGTATGTAAAATATGTTTGGGATGAAAATTTTCCACCATATTAATTAAATTTTTAGTAGCTAATTTAATTTAGATTATTTTTTATTATTCTGTTGATTAAGATTATTTGACTTTAGTAAAGAAATA
>JAKSUF010000339.1 GCA_024409145.1 archaeon
ATATTATATAAAATTTTATAATTTATAATTATAAATTATCAAAAGTGGTTATTTTATGTTGACATCTGTTCAAAAAGAGATATTACAAACATTAATTAATTTATATCAAAATTCGGATGGTAAATCAATTAAGGGTGAAGATATTGCTGAAGTTATGAATAGAAATCCAGGTACTATTCGTAATCAGATGCAATCTTTAAGAAGTTTAAGTTTGGTTAAAGGGGTTCCAGGTCCTAGGGGTGGTTATAAACCGACTATAGAAGCTTATCATACATTTAATATTTCTGTTTTAAATGAATCTTCGGAAGTTCCTTTATATAAAAATGATAAAAAATTAGAAGGGATTTCTGTTGCTAAGATTGAATTTACTTCAGTTCCACATCCTGGTGAATGTGAAGCAGCTATTAAACTTCTTGGAAATATTAAAGACTTGAATATTGGAGATACTGTTCGTGTAGGTCCAACTCCTGTAAATAATATGGGAATTATTGGTACTATTGTTGGTAGAGATGATATGGATAATCTTATCTTAATAGATATTACTACTATCAGAAGTATTCCTAAAAATACTGTTTATGAAATAGCTAGTTTAGATATTATTTCATTACATCCTGGAGATTCAATTAAAAGTGCTGCAAAGGTATTTGCAGAAACTAAGATTGATGGTGCTCCTGTTATAACTGAAGGTGTAGCTATTGGAATTGTTTCTCTAACTGATATTGTTAAAGCTTTAGTAGAAGGTAAGGAAGATTTAAAAGTTAGAGATTTGATGAGTAAAAGACTTTTCTTTGTTGATAAAGATACAAAAATAGCTAAGGCAGTTTATAAAATGTATAAAAATGGAGTTAGTCGTTTAATTGTTGTTGATAAAGAACATACTCCAATTGGTATTGTAACTCGAACAGATTTAATTGAACAAATTACTAATTTAAAGAATTTCCCATTAGTTGGACATGATATTGAGGATGTGTAAATTCAATCTTATATTTTAATGGTTTAATTAAATTTTAAGAATTTATTTAATCTTTATATTTTATAGTTTATTTGGATTTTAAGAATTTATTTAATCTTTATATTTTAATAGTTTAATTAAATATTAATTTATTTTAAATCAATACTTAACTATTTTTACTTAATTATTATATTTATGTGATTATATGGAAGTTACTCAAATTAACTTAAAAAAGGGCATGACTGTAAGTGAATTATTAGCTCAATATAAAGCTTCAGGTGTTTTAGGTGCTGGTAGAGTATCTAGAGCTTCTAATTTACTTGTTGATATGTTTGAAGATGATGAAATGAATATTTTTATGAGTCTTGCAGGTCCTATGGTTCCTGGTGGACTTAGAAATATTGTTGCAAATTTAATTAGAGAAAAAAGAATTCGTGTCTTAATGACAAGTGGTGCAAATATTACTCATGATCTTTTAGAAGCATTTGGTGGAAGACATTATAAGGATTTAGGTAATAATGATGAGGAATTAAATGATGCAGGTATTGGAAGAATAGCTGATGTTTATACTGCATCTGATGATTTTGAAGTTTTTGAAACAGAAATGATTAAAATTTTTACTCAAATTTCTGAAGAATTAGATAATGATGAAGACCAAGGAATTATTTCAATTCAAGGTCTCTTAAAAAGAGTTGGAGAAATTGTTGATGATGATAATTGTATTTTAACTCTTGCTGCTCGTAATGGTGTTGATATCTTTTCTCCTGGTTTAATTGATAGTATGTTTGGTCTTCAATTATGGATGTTTACTCAAGATCATAAACTTGTTGTTGATGCTGTTGGGGATATGCATTATCTATCTGATATTGTTTTTGAATCTGAGAGAATTGGTGCTATTATGTTGGGTGGTGGTGTTCCTAAACATTATACTCTTGCTTCAAGTTTATTAAAAGGTGGTATTGATGCAGGTATTCAAATTACTATGGATAGGCCTGAAACAGGTAGTTTAAGTGGTGCTCCACTTCAAGAAGCTAAATCTTGGTCTAAGGCAAAACATGGTTCTAATTTAGTTAATGTTATAGGTGATGTTACTATTATATTCCCACTTATTGTTGCTAGTGCTTTAGACAAGATAAATGATGAATAAATAATTATTCTTTAATTATTTTTTAATTATTAAGATAATTTTTTTAAATTTAGATTATTAAATTTAGATTATTAAATTTAGATTATTAAATTAATATT
>JAKSUF010000034.1 GCA_024409145.1 archaeon
TTTAATTTTATTTATTTTACTTATTTTATAAAAATAAAAAGAAATAGTTATTTATATTTAATTACATAATTAATTATAATTAAAAGATTTGGTGTATGTATGGCAGATTTATTTTTTATTCCAACATTACCTCTTATTGTTATTGCATTGATTTGTGGGATTTTATCATTTGGATTAACTCGTTGGGTCATGCCTATATTAATTAAAAGACTTGAAAAAGCAGATATTGTAGGTAAAGATATTCATAAATCCTTAAAACCAATCGTTGCAGAGATGGGAGGAATAGGTATATTGTTCGGATTCATTATTGGGATGTTCATAGGTATTCTTTTATTCCCTACTCTTGAATTTGAATTATTAATTGTTTTAGTTGTGATCTTACTTGTAGGTCTTATTGGTATTGTTGATGATTTACTTGTTTTATCTTCTAAAGAAAAACTTTTATTATTGTTCTTAGCAGGTATTCCTTTATGGTGGGCAGCACCTCCTGAAGTTGGTATTTTATATCTTATATTTATTCCAATAGCTGTTTCTATTTGTTCTAATTTAACAAATATGTTAGCTGGTTTAAATGGTATTGAATCTGGACTTGGTGTTATAGCTATGGCTTCACTTACTGTGTCCTGTATTATTTTAGGTAAATATGATGTAACTATTGTTAGTATGTCTATGTTAGGTGCATTAATAGCATTTTTAATATTTAATAAACATCCTGCTAAAGTTTTCCCTGGTGATACTGGTACTTTGATTATTGGTGCAGCTATTGCAGCTATTGCATTTATTGGACGTATGAAATTAATAGCATTTATTATTTTGATTCCTAATATAATTGATGCTGCTCTTAAATTTTACAGTGCAGGAGTTATGGAAAGACAACAACATAAACCTACTCAATTAAATGATGATGGTAAGTTAGTAAGGCCGGAACATGGATTTAAATCTATGATTCGTTTTGTTTTAAGAAAACCTATTAAGGAAGAAAATGCTGTTAGGATTATTTGGGGTATTGGACTCATATTTGGTATATTAGGTATTTTAGTTGCTATTTTAATTGACTTGTCTTCAAGTAATCATTTACTTGCACAATTTATCCAATGGAAAGACTTTTTCTATCATTTATAGTCTTTTCATTATTTTTTATTTTTTTTATTTTATTTAGATATTTGTTCTTTATATGTTCATTTTTTGATTCTTTTATTTTTTATTTTATTTTAGATATTAGTTTTTTTTATTAGTTATTTTTGATTCTTTTTAATTTATTAAATGTACTTTATTTTACTAAATTTTAGATCCATTGTACATTTGCTGTTGTAAAACTATAATGTGGGGTGAAGGAAGGATTATAAAGTGCATTACTTAAATTTTCACTATTAAATGATTCACTAATACATTTTCTAATATTATAATTTATACGGTCTCCTGTAGATTCTTTATCTTCTTTTGAATTAATATATGGTGATGAAGCATAAACTTTTAATTGTATTCTTGTTTTATTGTATTTGTCTGTTTTTTGTATTTTTTTATCAATTTTTATAATTTTAATATTTTTTGTATGTGTTAATTGTTCTTGGCTTTTATTCATATATTCTTCAAAGGTCTCTTCAGGGTAAATAGCTAAACTATTTATTGAAATTCCTTCATATGCTCCATTTTCTGCAGAAATCATTGCTTTATTTAGTTCATTTTCTGTATTAATTATATTGCTTAGAGATATTACGATTATTATTGTTATTCCAATTAAAAGTAGTAATTCTACACTTATCTGTCCATTATTATCAAAGTTCATATTATCTCATCTTGATTATTAAATAACTTAAATCTTCTTTTTAAAAATTCTTAATTTTGTATTTATCTAAGTTTTCTATTTTTTTCTAATTTGGGAGTTATCTATCATTTTCTCTAACAATCTCAATAGCACTTTGATTTATTATACTATCATTTGAATCTATTAATTTTTTAGATAATTTGTAGGTACCTCCATTAAATAATCTTTTTTCATATAATTCTTTGTTATTTTGGTCAACTATTTTAATTGGATTTATTTTTACTTTACATTTATTAGAGTCATATTCTAAGATTATTTCATTTTCTCTAATGGTAACAAAATAATTATAGTTTCCTATTGTTTCAGGAATTGTGATATATTTAGAATTTCCATAACTATTTGAGTTTAGTTGATTTATTTTATCAGATAGTTCATTAAGGAATTCTCTTCCTTCTAAATTATTTCCAATATTTTGGTTTGTGCTTATATTTTGATTTAAATAAGGGGCCATAGTTACTAATAATATTATGGTGAGTAATGTACAAAATAAAAATTCGATATTTAATTGTCCTTGTTGGTCTTTTAGATTTAAACTCATAATTTTAATTTATTCTTTTTATATTTATTTGTTAAGATTTATTTTTGATTTTTAAGTTATTTTTTACCTTATTTTTTGATTTGGTATTATTTTTTTAATTTAATCTTAATTTTACTTATTTAGGATATTTTTTAACTTTCTATTATAATTATTTTTAAAAGATAAATATTTATTATTTGTAATCTTAAATAGTATATAAGAAACTAAACTATCTATTTGATAATTTTTTTTTTAAATAATGTATAAGAAACTAAATTATCTGTTTAATAATTTTTATAATTGGTTATTGTTTTTTTATTCGATAATATCTATACTTAAAATCATACTTGAAATCGTAACTAATTATGAATTGATTAAATTAAATTTATATATATTTAAATGATAGTTTTCATTAAAATCTTTTATTATATTTGTGCTATATTTAATATTCTTGATAGTATTGGTAATATTTTGGTTATAATTGTGGTGAATATACATGTCTTTAATATCTTTCATTAATCCATTATCTATTGAAGGTCAAAATCTTGTTAAAAATTCTGCTGATTTAAACAGTGTTTTTGACCATAATGATGATTTGATTAATGTTATTATGCATTCAAGTCGCCAAACTATGTCTAATCCTGATATTATTCCTGAAACTATTGGGGATTTGGCTATTAATCGTATTAAATGGTTTATTGAGCGAAAAAATAATAAGAAATTTAATCCTAATGATTATGATTATTTATTTAATCGAGATATTTATGAATATGATGTGATTGCATTTCACTTACTCTCACAAGCTATAGCTAGTAAGTTCAGACCAAATTCTAGAGAAGTTCGTTTATTTGTAGAATCTCAAGGATTTTTAATTGAAGAAAGATTAACTAAATTATTAACAAATGAACATGAAGAAATTGTTGAAGATATTTTAAGTCAATTACTTACTCAAAATGATTTAGAATGGTCTTTTTTAAAAGATTTAATTGCTTCTAAAAAGATTTCTCTTTGTGACTTAGTTTTAGATCATGGTGAAATTATATTGGATCGTGAAGAGTTTATTTATTCATTTGAGGATAAATTTTTAGATAGATCTCCTGATAGAATTTATGATATTCTTATTGGAAATTCTATTAAAGAACTCATTTTAACTAAAATGATTATGCAAAGTACAGAAGATTATATTAAACGTATTAATAGTATGTTAGCTACTGTTGAAGTTCATCCTATGATTGAACAATTGGCAGATTTACTTGCTGAATCTATTGATGTTACTATGAATAAATATAGTTCTTATTATGGTAATTCTGGTCCCGGGTCTATGAAGATTGGAAAACTTATTAGAGAAGCATTTCCTCCATGTATTGCTAATACTGTTGATGGTGTATCTTCTGGTGGAAGGAATGATGCAATTGTTCTTTTACTTACTTCCTTTGTATCTTATGCAAGATTATATCCTGGAATTTTTGGTTCTGAAGGCGGGGTGAAAGTTTCTGATATTGATTCAAATCTTTCAATAACTAATAATGAGATATTGCCTTTAATTTATGAAGCTGCTGAAAATTGTACTCCTCCATTATTTGAAGACCAACCTCAAGAAAAAATTAATATTACTGCAAAATTAGGTTTTGGTATGCATGATGTTCCTGATCTTGAAAATGAAGGAGAAACAACATGGTATACTCCAATGAGTTGTGAAAAAATCCAGATGCATCTTCCACAACTATGTAAAAAAAATAAAGATTGTCAAAAAATTAATAATCCTCTATCTTATTATTCAAGAAAAAAATGGATTTTAAATAAAGAAGGAAAACTTAATAGTGATTCTAAAAGTAATGAAAGTTAATTAATTATTGAATTTGGATAAATATTCTAAAAATAGTTAATTATGGATTGAATTTGGATAAATATTCTACTTTAAAAATTTCTACTTCTAATTAAAAATTAATATAAATATGTTTTGATGAAGATTCCTAAAGTAATAGAAATAGATAAGTAATGAGTAATAACTAATTAACTTATTATATGGTATTTTTTAGTAAGTATAATCATCTTCATCATAATAATTTAAAATTATTGAATGTTCAAAGTCCTGATAATTATTCATATTATACTCTTCAAAGTTTTCAATTAATAATTTTATCTTACGCTCTTTTTCATCTATATTTTCAATTTTACAAAATTCACTAAATAAATCGGGAGTATAATCAATAGAAGATATATCTTTTTCTTCTCTAAAATCCTCATATTTGTCATATTCCTTATCATTTAATAATTCATATTCTTCAATTATTTTTTCAGCTTCTATCTTATAAATCTCAATATACTCTTCTTTATAAGATTCTTTTGAATTAAAATCTGTAATTTCATTGAATTTTACTGAAACTCCTTTTATTATTCCAGTATATAAATTTATTAATGTAATTCCAGTTGATTCATAAGGAATCCAATTATCAAGGGCAGGTTCTATAATTTCTCTTGTATCTAAATTCTCAATTATAGTTCTTAGTTCTTCTTCACTTATCATTATTTCACTTTATATTTAATTCTATTTAGTAAATTATTTCATTTGATATTTTTATTAATATTTATTTATTAATTAGATAATATAAGTTATTATTTGTATGCTAACTTTTTTAGTAATAATTCTAGTTAACTAAAATTTGTTATCTTCCTATTTTTTTAAAGTACTAAAATCAAATAGAAATTTATATATGTATATGTCGACAAATTTTTAATTAAATAATTTATAGGAGGTAAATTAATGAATAAACGAAAATTTTTAGTTGTTTGTGTTTTAGCTGTTTTTATTGTGGGTATGGCTATGGCTAGTGTTTCTGCTACTACATATAAATCTAAATGTCATTCTAAAGGTTCTTATAAACATTCACATAAAGCAACTTGGTATAAAACTTATTATACTAAACAGTATGTTGGTAAAGTTTGGAAGAATGGATATCGTTATAAAAAATATGTAAAAATTTATCAATACGCTTGTATTTGTTATAATAAAGCACATATTAAGGATTTGAAAAGACAACATAGTTCTTTACCTTATTCATATTATACGTTGGGTGCAGGTTCACATCCAAAATATAAATATGTTAGAATTTTTTAAATTTGTTGTTTTTTGGAGACATTAATATATATTGGCCATATTGGTTGTAAATAGATTAGATTATAATTGGAGGTAAATTAATGAATAAACGAAAACTTTTTGTTGTTTGTGTTTTAGCTGTTTTTATTGTGGGTATGACTATGGCTAGTGCTAGTGCTGCTACATACACTATTAAATGTAAAAATAATGGTTCAACAGTTAAAAAAGTAGGTAAATATAAAATTTCTGTTGATACTTATACTACAGCAGGAGGTAGAATTAGAACTTCAGCAGTATCTATTTCAAAAGGTAATAAATGGTATAAACCTTATGTGAAATATTATTATACTTATAAAGGTAAGAATAAAGCAACTAGTTGGAAAAAACCAACTAAATATCAACCATTTTCTACTAAATATGCTTTTAACTCTAAAGCTAAGTTCAGATATGTTAAAGTTAAAATAGGGAAATTGATTAAATTTTAATTTATACCTATTTTTTTAATTTCTTTTTTTAAATTTTTTAAATAATTTATTATATAGTTATATAAAAAATATTCTGTTTATTAAATTTTAAGTATTAATTTATTCATAATATTTTATAATAATGAATTTATATTAACTTTTTTTAAGGATAGTCAGGTAATCTTATGTTTGGTAAAGCAAGTATTCAAGAGAGAAGAATTTATTATCGTGAAGAATGGTCTGAAAAAGATTTGCCTGATTTTATTACTAATGAGATTACTAAAAGAGAATTTGGTTTTGACCATTTGGGGCATGGTCCGAATGATAGGTATAAAGTATTCAAAGGAACTGAATCTCTTAGGCGTTTTTTACGTTATAAAACTCCTTTTGCATCTTATATTTCTGTAGCATTTTATCTTGAACCTCGTAAAAGAGGAGGATGGCAGAAAGCGGAATATATTTTTGATATTGATGCAAAAGATTTACCTATTCGTTCATGTGATTGTAATGGTGTTTGTGAAGTTTGTTTAGGTGAAGCTTTAGAAAGAGTAAATGTTATGATTGATACTTTACAAGGTGATTTGGGTATTAAAAATATTCATCTTATATATTCTGGAAGAGGTTTTCATATTCGTATTTTAGATCCTGTAATGATGGAATCTGATAGTGATTTAAGAGGGGAAGTTTTAAAATATGTTGCAGGTGCTCAAGTACCTAAATCTCAATTCCCAAATCCAATTCCTGGAGGAAAACCTTATAATTTTGAGCATTTTTCTATTCCAATAGCTTATAATTCTGTCTTCACTGAAAAAGTCAAATATAATATTCTTCATCTTAAAGGGGATGAAAAAATTGATGGAATTAATCCTAAATTGCTAAAAGATTTGATTAAAAATAGGAATTTGCTTTTAGATAATAATTGGGGAACTTTCAAAAAGAATATTGGGCCACGTAGATATAAAGATATGGTTAATGCAATGGCTAAGGTTAATTTAGCTACTATTGATGCTAAAGTTACTATAGATTTAAAACGTATTTTGAGATTACCAAGTTCACTTCATTCTAAAGTAAGTATGAAATGTGTTGAAGTTAAAAATAGAGAAACTTTTGATCCATTTAAATCTGCAGTTCCTAAATTTGTTTATGAGCGTAAAGATGAATCAGTAGCTCAATAAACATTATTAATTTGGTTTAGGTTAAATTAATTAGATTAGTATTACTCCTAATTTTATATTAAAAATTAAGAATAATTTTTATTTTTTATTATTCTTTTCTTATTTTTTTTATTTTAGATAAAAAATTGTGAATGATTTTTTATTTTTTTCTTATTCTTTTTATTTTTAATCTATTTTACATATTTTATCTTTTTAAGTATTGTCCAGGTCTTAAAAAGTCATCAAGTTTATTTAAAAAGTCATATTTATTATTTACTTCTAAATTAAGTAATATGTCTTCGATATTATTTAATTGATAACTATCACATATTGTTTTTCTAATATTTTTACCTACTTTAATAATACTAATATGTTCCTCAGTTAAAATGTATCTTAAATATTCTTCAACAGTTCTAAATTCTCTTTCTTTTGTTAAAACTAAGAAATCATCTAAAGGATAACATTTTTCTCCCCATTTTCCTTTGAAGTTATCACATGCTTTTTCAGGCCAAATTTTAGGGCCTTTATGAATTTTATATTTGCTCTGTGTATAAACATTAAGTTCTATGATAAAAATTGCTGTGTCTTCTTCATTTGTCCAATAATCACTTTTAAATACAGAAAACTCTTCAGTTTCTATTTTTTCACTAAGTGATTCTATTGTTTTTTTAAGTTGAGGATGTAATGAGTCTGCAGATATTTCTGGAATATCAAATTGTAATATTAATGTTTTTGTTCCTCTATCTAAGAAATCATTAATTATATTCTCTTTATTTAATAATTCTTTTTTAAGAGGTGTAAAATATTCTCTAACTTTTTTTTCTTTTTCTTCCTCACTTAATTTTGTGTCTTTAATTATTTTTAAGAAATTACGGGATGCTAAAATAAAATCAACCATTCTTTCTAATCTTAAAGCAGCTCCAACATTTCTATTTTTATCAGTAGGGTCAATAAATACTAATGGGTCTTTTTTAAAGTTTTTAGAAGTTCCATAATTTTCTAAATCGATTTTTACATTATATCTCCATTTTGAAACTTCTTTTAATGTATTTTCAAAGGTATTATATTTTAAAATTAGTAATTCACATAAATAACCTGCAAATCCTCCAGTTTTAAATTCAGATCCATATACTCCAATACAATCCATAAATTTCTTAAGTAGGAGAACTTCTCCAATTTGTTCTTCTTTTAGATTTGATTGTATATATTCTGTATGTAAAACTGTTCTATCTACTGCTGATTTTATTTGGTCTCCTGTTTTGATTTTATAACATGGTACAAAATCAACTTCATAACCTTCAATATCACAAGTTAAATATGGATGTGATGCATAGTGTTCCCAAGCTTCTCCATTCATCAAATCATTAACTTTATGCCCAATATATAATCCCTTTTCTTTTAAAGTTGTAATTGATGTATCAAGTGGGAATCTAATAAATATATCTATATCGGATTTTCCTGATAACCAAGTTTTTTTACTTACAGATCCTACAAGATGAGCTTTTGCATTTATATCTTCATTTTTACAGATATTATCAATAGTTTTTATTAATTTATCTGATATTTCATAAACTCCTTTAGTTTCATTCTCACTTGGTTTTAAATCTTTTAAAATAAATTCATAATTCATAAAATTCCTTCTTGATATATAAATTTAGTAAATATTGGTTATAATAAATATTTATTCTAATTTTTATCTTAGTATTTATTTTAGTAAATATTTATTTTAGTAAATATTTATTCTAATTTTTATTTTAGTAAATATTTATCAACTTCAATATTATTTTACACTATAAAAGTTTTATATATTATATTTTAGTTAATCTTTTTATATAATTTTAGCTATAGTATAACTTATGGAAATTAGATTAAATAGTATTATAAATTTAGTTAAAAAGGAATTTATCTTTTTTGTTGTTCTAATTTTAGCTATTTTCTCATGTTTGTTTGTTAAACCTTCTTTATCTTATTTAGATTATATTGATTGGAAAACTATTATAATACTCTTTATTATGATGATTTTTGTACAAGTGTTAAATAATGTTGGAATATTTGATAGATTAATTAATTCTCTTTTAGATAAAGTTAATTCAAGTAGGTCTCTTGTATTTGTTTTAGTATTTATTTGTTTTTTTAGCTCTATATTTATTACTAATGATATTGCATTACTTACTTTTGTACCTTTTTCTATTATTGCTTTAAAAAAAGTAAATTTAGAATATTTGGTAATTATCACTGTTGTTTTACAAACTATTGCTGCTAATATGGGAAGTATGATTTTACCTATTGGATCTCCTCATAATATTTTTATGTATAGTATTTCAGGGATTTCATTTAAATCATTTATTGTACTATTACTTCCTTATGTTATAATTTCTTTCATATTTCTCATAATTTGTTGTTTATTTATTAAATCTGAAAATATTGAAGTATCTGTCAGTAATTTTAATAAATCTGAAGAAACAAGTTTTTTTATGCGTATTTTTTCAGGTGTGGATTATTTCTTACTTCTAACATTTATTGGGTTATTTATTCTAATTGGTAACTTGCAGAATATTCCTGAGGTTATAGGATTTTTTAAGAGTATAATTGTTGGGAATGAGCTGTTTTGTGGAATTATTGCTTCTCAATTTATTTCTAATGTTCCTGCAGGGATGGTGCTTAGTGGTTTTAGTAATAATTATGAATTAATAATTGTTGGAATTAATATTGGAGGTTTAGGTACATTAATTGCATCTATGGCTAATTTGATTTCTTATAAACTATTTGTAAATGAATTTAATAATTTAAAGTTTAAATATTTAGCAGTTTTTAGTATCTTGAATGTAATTTTATTAATCATTTTGTTAGTATTTTACTTTATAACTAATTAATTCTCATTCTCTTATTATTTTTTTAATTTAATTTTTTTAGTATTTTATTCATTTTTTATCTTAGTATTCTTTTATTTGTATACATTTTAT
>JAKSUF010000340.1 GCA_024409145.1 archaeon
AATTTATGCATGCTGTTGATGCAAGAAAAAATATGAGAATAGCTAGTGATTATGAGCTTTGTGATGGAGATATTATTAGTATTGTTACTCATAGTTAATTGGGTAATGTTGAAGAGATATTATTAGTATTGTTACTCATAGTTAAGTTATTTCTGAGTTATTTGTTGATTAAGTTACTCATAGTTAAGTATATTTGATTTATTTATTGATTAATTTTTTATTTATAAAATTATAAGAGGTAATAAAATGATGCATCCACGTCCAAGTCCAATAGCAGCTTCACTTTATACTTTAAGAGATTTAAATGCAGATGTAATTATTATGCATGGCCCTCATGGTTGTTGTTTTAGAACAGGTAGATTACTTGAAAGTGATGGTGTTCGTGTTGTAACTACTGCTATGTCTGAAAATGATTTTATTTTAGGAGCTAGTGAAAAACTTGAAGAAACATTAAAAGAAGCATATGAAATGTTTAATCCTAAATTAATAGGTATTGTCGGTACTTGTGCAAGTATGATTATTGGTGAGGATTTAAAAGAACCTATTGAAAATTTAGGGCTTGATGCTACTGTAATTCCTGTTGAATCTCATGGTGGATTTGGTGAAGGGGATAATACTGAAGGAGCTATTATTGTTTTAGAAGCAGCTGTTGAGTGTGGAGTAATTCCTCAAGAAGAAGCTGATAGGCAAACTAAAATGCTTAAATTAGCTACTGAAGTTGAAAAAACAAGAGGTATGGCTCAAGGTAAATATATTAAACCTAACTTTGGAGATAATAAAGAAAAAGTAGCTAAAATTATTGTCAATGCTATAAAAGAAGATAAAAAAGTTGCTTTTGTTTTAAATTCTAAAAAGGAAACCTCTTATTTATTTGCAGATATTCTTAATGCTGACTTTTCTAAGATTAATTCTGATAATTCTATTGTTTATATAGCTAATTTAGATGAAAATATAGGTCTTCCAAGAATAAGACAACATGCAGTAAATATTACTAATGAATTAAAAGATTCTGGAATTAATATTGATTATATTACTGGAGGACTTGATGAATATCCAATTACTCCAAGAAATGCAGAAAAAGTTCTCAAAGAGGAAGACCCTGATTTAATTATTGTAGCAGGTGTGCCTCATGCTTTAAAAATTGAAGAATTTGATTGTGAGTCAATAGCTATTACTGATGGTCCAAGACTTGTTCAACCTTTAAGAGAATTAGGTTATACTCATGTAGTGGCAGAATTAGATGCTCATTCTAAAACTTTGGGTGTGGATTCTATTGTTGATTCTGATTTTGGTATGATGATTAGATCAGCTATTGAATGGGAACTCGAGGAATAATTATTTTTGAATTCTTAGTGTGATTATATGGTTACTATTATTGATTATAAAAGTGGAAATCTTAGAAGTATTTCTAATGGATTTAAGAAAATAGGTGTTGAACCAAAGATAACTGATAATCCTGAAGATATTGTTAGTGCAGATTATCTTGTTTTGCCTGGTGTGGGTGCTTTTGGAACTGCTATGGAAAATTTAAATCCATTTAAAGATTTAATTTATGAGCATATTGCTGAGGATAAACCATTCTTAGGGATTTGTTTAGGTCAACAGGTACTTTTATCATCTTCTGATGAAGCTCCTAATGTTAAAGGTCTTGAATTATTTAAGGGTCATGTTGAGAAAATTCCTGAAGGTAGAAAAATTCCTCACATGGGTTGGAATCAAATTAATTTAATTAAAGATTGCCCTATTTTAAATGGGGTTGATAAAAAATCTTTTTATTTTGTTCACTCTTACCATGCAATTCTTGAAGATGAGTCTAATATTGCTGCAACTTGTGATTATGGTATAGATATAGCTGCTGCATTATCATCAAATAATCTTTTTTCTACTCAATTCCATCCTGAGAAAAGTGGTGTTGCAGGACTTAAGATATTAAAGAATTTTGTAAATCTAGAGTTCTAAATATTTGGTAATTTATTTAATAAGTTATCTAATATTTAATTCAATAATTTAGTTAATAAATTGAGTTAACATAATCAAATAAGGATATCTAATTTTTAATCTTCGACTCTAATTATTATTTTTTCACTTTTTTTAATAGGATTTTCAATTTTAATATAAAATTCTAATTATTATTTTTTCACTTTTTTTAATAGGATTTTCAATTTTAATATAAATTCGAATTATTAGTTTT
>JAKSUF010000341.1 GCA_024409145.1 archaeon
GGGCATATCAGTATTAATTTATTCGATTATTTTGTTATTTTTTATTTTTTATTCTGAAATTTTGATTTTTTTAATTATTTTTTCACTATTTTTCCATTATATTTATATACTAGTTAAACCATAATTTATATTGTCGGAATAGGAATTCCGTTTCCGATTAGTTACATTTCAAAAGGAATATAATATTAGTTGTCCTTTGAATGATATGTAATGAGGGTGATATAATAACCTTATTAAGTTATTATTTAATAATTGTGCTATATTTGAAATAAAATCTTATTAAGTTATTATTTAATAATTGAGCTATATTTGAAATAAAATCTTATTAGGTTATTATTTTATAAATAGGATATTAAAAATAAAAATCATATTTATCCTTTTATATTATTTATTTTATTAAAGAGGTTACAAAATGGTATTATTAAGCGGAGGCGATACAGCTTGGATGCTTGTTGCAACTTTACTTGTGTTCTTTATGAGTATCCCAGGTATCGCATTTTTTTATGGCGGTTTAACAAAAAAGAAAAATGTATTAAATTCAATGTTTTTATGTTTAATAGCATTTGCAATTGGTGCAATCATATGGGTATTATATGGTTACGCATTTGCATTTGGTGATGTAAGTATTTCTGGTTTCATTGCTCAACCAGCTCATTTCTTATTAAGTGGAATTGGAATTGAGGATTTAAATGGAACTATTCCAACATTATTGTTTGTTGCTTTCCAATTAACATTTGCAGGACTTACTGCTGCACTTATTTCTGGAAGTGTAGTCGGAAGAATGAAAACATCTGCATGGTTAATATTCATCCCTGTATGGGTTACATTAGTTTATATTCCTGTAGCTCACTGGGTATGGGGTGGAGGATGGTTAATGAACTTAGGTGCTTTAGACTTTGCAGGAGGTTGTGTTGTACACATTAACTCAGGTATTTCTGCATTAGCTTTAGCATTAGTTCTTGGTAAAAGAAAAGATAGTTCATTATTACCTCATAACTTAGGATATACCATTCTTGGTGCTGGATTACTCTGGTTCGGATGGTTAGGATTTAACGGTGGTTCTGGTTTAGCAGCTGATGGTCTTGCAGCTAACGCTGTATTAGTATCTCTCATTGCTCCTGCTGTTGCAATGATTGTATGGGTAATTATTGATGTTGTTAAAATCGGTAAACCTACTGTATTAGGTGCTGCAACTGGTGCTATTGCAGGTCTTGTAGCTATTACTCCTGCTGCTGGTTTCGTTGATGTTGGAGGATCTATTGCAATTGGATTCGTTACTTCCTTTGTATCATACTTTGCAATCTACTACCTTAAAGAGAAATTAGGTTACGATGATGCATTAGATGTATTTGGAGTTCACGGTCTCTCTGGAGTTTGGGGAGCTATAGCTACTGGTATATTTGCTACCGCTTCTGTTGGTGGAGTAAATGGTTTATTATATGGAAACCCAGGACAAGTAACTATTCAAATTATAAGTGTTATTGCAACAGCTATTTATGCATTTGTAATTAGTTGGGTTCTTGCTAAAGTTCTTGATAAAACTATTGGACTTCGTGTTGAAGAAAAAGTTGAAGTTGGTGGATTGGACACTAACTTACATAAAGAATCTGGTTACAGACTTTAGATATAATAATTGTTTAAATAAAGACGTATAATTAGTGGGGGTATTAATTTGAAAAGAGTAATTGCTGTTATTCGTCAAGAGATGTTTGCAAAGGTTAAAAAGGCTCTTATTGATATCGGTTGTGACGGTATGAATGTTTCAGAAGTTAAGGGCCGTGGAAGACAATTAGGTGTAAGTGAGTCTTATAGAGGTTCTAAACATTGTATTGATCTTATACCAAAAACACGTATTGAGTTAATTGTTAATAACGAAAGACTTGAAGAAATCTTAGACACAATTCAAAAAAGTGCAAGAACTGGAGAAATTGGGGACGGAAAAATATTCGTCTCTGATGTAGAAGAAGTTGTCCGTATTAGAACCGGTGAAAAAGGTTCTGATGCAGTATAATTTTTCTTTTCTTCTTTTCTTTTTTCCTCTTTTTTTTATTTTTGTTCTTTGCTTTTGTTTTTTTTTATTTTTTTTTTATTTATTTTGTTCTTTTACTAATCATTCTTCCTAATTTTTTCTAGTTTTAATTTGTGGGAATTTGTTTGTTTTATAGATTTTAATTA
>JAKSUF010000342.1 GCA_024409145.1 archaeon
AGTTATCATTTATTTTATCTTTTTTTTAATAAATTAAATTTAATAAATAATAAATTTAATATTGATTATCCTTTAATTATTTAAAGATAAATATAAATTAATTAAAAAGGAGAATTTTAATGAATATATTTACTGACACTATGGATCATTATGCAATTAATAATGAATTAAGTAAAACAAATATTTATTATAAATTATTATTTACCATAATAACTATAATTGTTAATCTATTATCACAATCTTATATAGTGCCAATTATAATATTTTTATTTGTAAGTTTCCTAATACTTTATAAAGCTAAAATCCCCATAAAAGTTTATTCAATATTTATGGCAACACCAATTGCATTTGGTTTAATATCATTAGTATTTATGGCATTGTTCTTTGGAGAAGGTACACAAATATTAAAATTAGGAATATTTGGATGGGGAGTTACGGCTTCTGGTTTTAATTTAGGCATATTATTGTTAGCTAGAATCCTCGGAGGAGTTTCCTGTATAGGATTTTTGGTTTTAACAACACCAGTAAATAGATTATTTATAGTAGCAGAAAATCTAAGAATTCCAAAAATCATTATTGATATTGCTCTTTTAATGTATCGTTTCATATTTATGTTTTTAGAATCTGCAGTAGTAATGTATAATGCTCAAAAAACTAGATTAGGATATTATAATTATAAAAATTCATTTTATTGTTTAGGTATATTAGCAAGTATGATATTCATAAGAACTTGGGACCAAGGAGATATATCATTTAATGCACTTAAATCTAGAGGATATGATGGAGAAATAAATTTATTAAATAATGAGAAATCTATTCATGAGATATCAAAAATAAATATTTTTTTATTAGTATTATTTGAAGCATTATTAATTATAGGAATAATATTAACTGGAACTACAAGCATTTTATAATCAAATATTAACTAAAAAAAATAATAATTTAATAAGTGAATATTATTAAAGAGGTAAAAGAATGAGTATTTTAGAAGCAGAAAACATTAGTTATAATTATCCAGATGGAACTAAAGCTCTTAGAAATATTAGCATAAAAATTGAAAAAGGAAAAATGATTTCTCTTTTAGGACCCAATGGTGCAGGAAAAAGTACATTATTTTTACATTTTAATGGAATTATTAAACCATCCAAAGGAAAAATTAAAATAAATAATGAAGAATTAAAATATGATAAAAAAAGTCTTTTATCTGCAAGACAAAAAGTAGGGTTAGTATTTCAAAATCCTGATGACCAACTATTTGCACCTACTGTTTTTGAAGATGTGAGCTTTGGTCCAATGAATATGAAATTAGATGATGAAGAAATTAAAGAAAGAGTTAATGAATCATTAGAAAAAGTAGGAATGATTGATTATGCTAAAAAAGCACCACATCATTTAAGTGGTGGACAAAAAAAGAGAGTTGCCATAGCAGGAATCTTAGCTATGAAACCTGAAATAATGGTTTTTGATGAACCTACAAGTGGATTAGACCCAAAAGGTGCATCAGACATAATGAAATTATTATATGATTTAAATAAAGAAGGAATCACAATCATAATTTCTACACATGATGTTGATTTAGTACCAATATACTCAGATACAATACATATAATTAATAAAGGACAAATAATAAAAACTGGTTCTTGTGAAGAAGTATTTAAAGATATTGATACAATAAGAAATATGAATTTAAGATTACCACGTATAACTCACTTATTTGAAATACTCCATAAAAAAGATCAAAAAAGTTACTCAACTGATAAATATCCTTTAACAATAGGTGAAGCTAGATCTATTCTAAAAACAATAGATTAAAATAATATTTACCTAAAACATTACCCTCACCATAAAACAAAAAAACCACCACATCATCTAAAATTTATTCTATTAAATCATTCTTATTTTATTAACTAAAAATAGACTTAAAGTTTAAGATTAAAAAAATACAATATAAAACACTATTTATTAGAAAATAGATTATTATTAAGAAATTTAAAAGAATTAAATAAAAAGCATGATTAATTAAAAGCATGTTTAAGTTTAATTATTTATTTTAATTAATTATAAATAAAATTTAAATAAAGATAATAAGAACAAATAGAAAAAATATCAATTACATATACATATACTAATACAATTAATAATAAAACTAAACATCTAAAAAAAATAGAAGA
>JAKSUF010000343.1 GCA_024409145.1 archaeon
AATTCTGGTTGTATTTAAAAATTTTTAGATGTGTATGGAATATTTAAAAAAATATAAATATTAATAAATTAAAAATTATTCTTATAAAACTTTTATTTAATTTATAAGGTGAAAAAGATGATTATAAAAACACCTGCAAGATTACATATTACTTTACTTGATTTAAATGGGTCTTATGGGAGAATGGATGGTGGAATTGGTTTTTCTATCCAAGATCCTCAATTTATTTTAGAAATGGAAAAAACAGATGATGGTGAGATTTCAATCGAATTTGATGAGAAAATCACTGATGAAGAAGCAATTGAAGAATGTAATTTAAAAATCAATAATGCTTCTGAAGCTATTAAAGAACATTATAATATTGATGCTGGTTTTAAATTTTATGTTCATACTGCATTCCCACCTCATTCTGGATTTGGGTCTGGAACTCAAATTGCTTTAGCTACTGCTAAATTAATTACTGAAACTGAAGGGATTGAAGCAGATTCTGTTGAATTATCTACTATTGTAGGTAGGGGTGGTACTTCTGGAATTGGTACATACTGTTTTGAAACTGGTGGATTTATTGCAGATGGTGGTCACAGTTTAAAAGAAAAAAGTGGTTTCTTACCTTCTTCTGCTTCTAATGCATGCCCTCCTCCAATTATTGGAAGATATGATTTTCCTCAAGAATGGGATGTTCTTGTAGCTATTCCTCCATATGGATTATCTATTCATGATGGTGAAGAAGTAAACTTATTTGAAAGATTCTGTCCACTTCCAGATGGTGAAGTTGAAGAATTATCTCATATTGTCTTTATGAATTTAATCCCATTTATGATTGAGAAGGATATTGAAGGATTTGGATGGTGTATTGATGAAATTCATAAAAGAGGATTCCAAAGAGCGGAATTAACTTTATATGATGAAAGAATGCACAATTTAATGCAAACTATGAGAGATGCAGGAGCTTATGGTGTGGGTATGAGTTCATTTGGACCTACTGTTTATACTGTTGTTGATGAGAAAAATAAAGATGCAGTATATAAAGCTACTCGTGAATATTTAGGGCCTGATGCTCCATTATTCTTTACAAAAGCTCAAAATAGTGGTTATACTATTGAAAAATAGAGATAAACATTATTTTGCTTTAACAATATTTTCATTTAATGAATTTATTTAATAAATTTATAACACACTATAATACATTTTATTGTAAAATATTGTCCTATCAGAAGTATGTCGGGTTTAAGGATAAAATTTAATATTATTCTTTTTTTTTAATGTGTTTTTGTTGTATATAATGGGGGTTTTTTAAAGTCTTCATTTAACGAATTTATTTAAATCATTACTCATTTTTTCTTTTTTTTATTTTTTTTTATTAAACTATAATTTCACAATATTTTTCATTTAATTGGTTTATTTAATACATCCATGAAGATTTTTAGATTGGTTAGTCAATTGTTTCTTCATGGATTCAATACATTCTGGTAGTATTACATCTCCTTGGAGGTCTTTATTAGTTGTACTAGCTATTCCTTCTATAGTTAATGTTCCATCATCATTTAACTCGTATGTTTTTTGAATCAAATCAAGTAATAATTTATCTCTTTCTATAGTTTCTTGAGTTATTTCTTCAGACATAAAATAATTGTCTCCAATAATCTTTTATAAAAAAAGGCCACTATTACATTATATGTAATAAGTGACCTTTAATAAAACATCATGATTATTTTTAAATTTAAGAAAAATATATTATTCACCATTCTTCCTCATGAAGATCAATAGGATTTTCATGAGTACCAAATAAATGAGATAAATGATGTCCATCCATATTCCATTTTTTCCATTCAAAATATTTTACAGAATCATCTTTATATAAATATCTGAGCCATTCTTGCTGTTCTTCAGGGGTACGAAAATCCATCATCGCAGTCTCATGTTCATTGAATTGACCATACCCATAATCTTTATAAGTCATAAAATCACCAACAAAATGATATTATAATATATCTCCATTTGAATTAATAAATGTTACGGATATATCATATTTGTTTAGTACATCTTGGTACTTTTTTATATATTTTATATTGTTTTTCTTAACAAAATCATTTATTTTATTAAGATATTCAGTTTCTAATTCATTACTCTTTGACTTCTTATAACGTTCATATAATTCTTTGTTA
>JAKSUF010000344.1 GCA_024409145.1 archaeon
ATAGTAAAGAAAAATAAGATATAACCATTAAACTTAAAAATATAAATATTAATATGGAGAATTATTATTCTCAATATTATCCTTAATATTTTTATGCTCATTCATATAAATTCCATTATCATTTAAATCTGATCGTATAGATTCAATTATCTCATTAGTTGGAGTAAGAACTGGACAGTTTTTAGTACAATTACCACATAATGTACATTTATAAATTCCAGAATCAAAACTTGTTTTATCTCCTTTTAAGAATTTACTCATAGCTACTCCACGACCACCTAAATAGCTAGAATAACCAAATTCATTCCCTAAAATACTATAAACTGGACATGACACAATACAGTTTCCACAACCAATACACCATAAACATTCATTAATAGCTTCACTTCTTCCATTATCTAAAAGAATTACAACTACTTTCTCTGCACCATACATATTTTTAAGAAGTTTTTTCTCAATATCTGCAGTTTTAGAAGGTCCTGAAATCACATTCATATATGAAGTAGTTGCTTTCCCAGTAGCATAAACTGTTTCAAGTTTTGCAATAGAAATTGCATCTTCTAAATCAGGTACTAATTTATCAATTCCAGCTACAATAATATGCAACTTTTTAGAGGAAACTATACTTATATTTCCTTCATTATGTATTAAAACTAGAGAACCATCATTAGCAGCTATAGAATTAGCACCACTTATACCTATATTAGACTCACTTAACAAATTTAATACATCTTCCCTAACAGCTTCCATAATATGTCTTGGCTCAGGAGGAAGATTAAGATTCATAGATTCATTAATAATATCTGCAATATCATAAACAGTTAAATGAGATGCTGGTCCAGTAGGATGAACTGGATTATTATCTTCTTTTTTTAATTGTAAAATTCTATCTCCAAGATCTGTTTCAATAATCTCATAATTTTTAGCAGCAAATAACTCATGAATACCTATTTCTCTAAGAGTATTGGACTTAGATTTAGCTATTTTAATATTATCTAAATCATAATTATTCTCACTAATCTCCTTAGAAATAATATCTAAAATAATATTTTGAGCATCTAATTCATCATTAGCTAAAAAACAATCAATATCATTAGATTTAAAAGATTCTTGAACAGTAGAAATTAATTCTTTATTATTAACAATAGCATTTCTTCTAATATCAATAACCCTCTCTTGAAGTTTTTTAACCTCTGGAGAATTAGCTAATGGCCCAATTTTATCTTTAAGATTATTAAAAACTTTTCTCATAGATTTAATTTCATCATTATTCATTAGTAATCTCCTTTAAATTATTATTAGATATTTCATTTAAAAAATCAGGATTATTATTTAAAAAGGAATCAGAAGTAATAATTTTTAAAACAAATTCGGATAAATCCATAACTTCTAAATTATCTGAATTTTGTCCAAGATTTAATTTACAAAAAGGACAAGAACTAATAAGTAGATTAGCTCCAGTTTCCTCTGCTTCATCTACTCTAATTTTAGCAATAGAATTAGCTAAATCACCATAGGCTGATTTTACTCCACCACCAGAACCACAACAACGAGATTGCTCTTTAGTATTTCTCATTTCTATTAAATTAGACAATTTAGAAATTACATTACGAGGAGCTTCAAACTCTCCACTATGACGACCTAAATGACAAGGGTCATGATAAGTAACTGTAATATCTGATTCTTTTTTAATAGGAATATTATTAGAATTTAATAAATTATCAAGTAATTGAGAAATATGAATAACCTTTAATTCAACACCTAAAATCTTTTTATAATCATATTTTAAAGTTTTATAACAACCTGCACAAGATGTTAAGATACAATCAATAGAATTATTATTTAAGATATTATTTAAATTATCTAAAGTATTTTTCATTTGACAAATTCCATCATTTTTAAAACCAGTTCTAAGTAAAACAGAACCACAACAAGACTCTTCATCAAGTTCAATATAATCTACATTAAATAAATCTAATAACTTACGAGTAGACTCAGCAATTGAAGTTAATTTCTCATAAGCAGTACAACCTTTAAAATATAATAACATAATATCACAATAAAATTAGTTAGTAAACTTAAAAATTTAATCCATAAAAACTAAAAATAACCTAAAATTAAATAAAATAATTATAACTTTAATAAATAGGAAA
>JAKSUF010000345.1 GCA_024409145.1 archaeon
TATTTAAAATTAAATTCGATTGGAATTTTTTTACTATGAGATAGCTATTAATAAGTTAATTATTGACTTTTAATTATTAGCTATAATATTTAGTGAGGTGAAATGATTTTAATTAAAAAGAGTTCGTTTATACTAGTAATGCTTGTTGTTTTAGTTTTAGCAATAGGTTCTGTTTCTGCTAGTGAAATTACAAACGATTTAAACTCTGGAAACACAATTTTAAATAGTGAAGATATTGTTTCTGATTGTTCTACTTCATCTGTTGGACAATCTGATGAGAGTAATGGTGATAGTTATAATATTGAAGAAACTGATACTAATGTAAGCACTTCTTTAATGAGTACTTCTTCTACTGATACTAATGATATTAGTAGTTCTGATTCTGATGTTTCTAATGTTGGTATTAAAGATAGTTCTTCTGATTCTAATGTTTCTAATGTTGGGGTTAGTGATGTTTCTGATATTGTGAATGATACTGTTTCTAATGTCAGTATAAGTGAGAATGTTACAAAAAATGGTAGTGATTCTTTAGTTACTAAGTTATCTGATAATAGTACTTCAAGTTCTAAAGTTGCTATTTCTGATATTATTTCTAGTGCAATTTCTTTAAAGTCCTATGTTTTAAAATATAAGAAAATGCCTAGTACTGTTACTGTTGGTAAATATAACTGTACACTTGCTGAATTTAGTTATTTGATGAGTATAGCTATTAAATATATTAATAGTAAAAAATCAGTATCTACTAAAATAGATATTATTTCATTAACTAGTTCTAACGTTAAGGCTTCTATTAATAAGAGAATTGTCAAGTCTTCTTATTTGAAACTTGTTAATTCTATTGTTAGTGCAGGTAGTGAAAATAAGAAACTTCCTTCTTATTTGTCTGTTAGTGGTAAAAAAGCTAGTTTTGAGATTTATACTTATGCATTTGCTAAAATTTTAGCATTTTATAAATCTAATAATAGATTGCCTAATTACTGTGATTTTGATAGTTCTGTAATTAAATATGTTACTCCTGCGGGTTATGTGACTATTGCAGAAGTTATTGATGCTGCTGATTCAGTAAAAAAGTATGTTGGATCTAAGTATAAATTACCTTCTACTGTTACTGTAGGTAATAAAAAACTTACTATTGCTCAATTTACTTATGTTGAAAGTGTAGCTATTAAATATATTAAATCTAAGAAATCACTTTCTACTAAAATTAAAGTTATAAAAAGTATTTCTAAATCAGATAGTAATTATTCTATTAATAAAAAAGCTCTTAAATCTACTTACATGACTCTTGTTAAATCTATTATTACTGCAGGTTCTAAGAAAAAACTTCCGTCTTATTTAAAACTCAGTGGTAAGAAATTGAGTTATAAAGTTTATACTTATGGATTTGCTAAGATTTTATCATTTTATGATGATAATAATAGATTACCTAACTACTGTGAGTTCAAAAGTTCAGTTTATACTAAAAAATCTTCTTTAATTATAAAAAAAGGTATTAATGAGTATAACACTGCAAAAGATCTTAGTGAATATTTAAAAGCTTCTGGGCATTGTAAATTAAATTCTGCTCTTAAGAGTTTAGCTAAAAAATTAACTAAAAACTGTAAAACAGTTTCTCAAAAAGCTAAAGCTATTTTCAATTATGTTAAGAATAATATTGAGTATAGTTTTTATTATGATTCTAAAAAAAATGCTTCTGGAGCATATTCTACTAAAAAAGCTAACTGTTGTGATCATGCTAACTTGATTGTTGCATTATGTAGGGCTTCTGGTATTCCTGCAAAATATTCTCATGCTAAATGTAGTTTTAACAGTGGTTTAGTTGTAGGTCATGTTTGGGCTCAAATTCTTGTTGGAAATGTTTGGTATGTTGCTGATGCTACCAGTACTTCTAATTCATTAGGACATATTAAAAATTGGAATATTAATAGTATGGGTAGTTTAAAACAATATACTTCTTTACCATTTTAGCTATTTAAAATTTATATTATAGAGGATTATTCCTCTTATTTTTTCTTATTTTTTCTTATTTTTTCTATTTTTTGAGGTTTTTATGTTTTTCTTATTTTTTTCATTTTGTAATATTGTCATTTTATAATATTATGAATATATTCTTTTTTAATTTTTTTATTTTT
>JAKSUF010000346.1 GCA_024409145.1 archaeon
TTTAGTGTAAAGTTAATTTAATTTATTATTATAAATTTATGGAGGTGTTAAATATGGCGTGTCCAGTTTGTGGTTCTGATGATGCAATTGTATTAAAAAATAAAGTTATTAATGCTAAAAATAAAGATATTAGAGAACTTTTATTAAAATGTGGTGAATGTAGTTCTGTATATAAAGAAAGATTAACTCAAGAAAAACCTCGTGAATTTAGATTGCTCATTAGTGAACACGAAAATACTCATAAAACTCAAATTGATTTATTCCCAGATGAAACTCTTCATGTTGGGGATTACTTAATGTCTGATTTAGGTAAAGTTAAGATTACTGCTTTAGAAACTGATGAACGTAGAGTTGATAAATCAATTGCTCATAAAGTTAAAGCTATTTGGGCATCTTCTGAAGAGATTCCAGCTCGTTTCGGTGTTTCAATTGATTTACATGGTAAAGTAGCTTCTTTCAAAGTAGAAACTGACCGTGATTTTAAAATATCTGTTAGTGATATTATTAAAATTGATAAATATACTGCACGTGTTCATGTTATTAAAACTGAAGAAAGAAAAACTACTAAAGGTTTTGCAAAAGCTAATGTTATTAAGAGAGTATATGCTAAACCAGTTAAGTTCAATAATTATGATTATGATTTAACTAAATTTATTGTAGCTTTTAAACCTTTAGAATAATTATGTTGTAAGTAATTTTTTAAGTATTTTATTTGAATTTAAATATTTTATTGTCGGATTAAATTTTAATAAGTAATGATATTATGAAAGTTTTTATAGAAACCTATGGATGTACTTTTAACCAAGCTGATTCTGAGATTATGGCAGGTTATCTATTAGAAAGTGATTTTGAAATTGTCGAATCTATGGAAGAATCTGATGTTATTATTGTGAATACTTGTTATGTTAAGTTACCTACTGAAAGTAAGGTGATTAATAGGATTAAATCACTTCAAAAAAATTTTCCAGATAAAAAAATTATTGTAAGTGGATGTATGGTTGAAGTTGACCCTAAGAAACTTGATGATGCAGGGCCGGATTGTTCTTGGATTGGACCTCATCAGTTAAATAAAACTGTGGATGTTGTTAATGCTTCTCTTGATGGTAAAGTATTAAGAGAATGTGGGGTTTCAAGAGATTCTAAAGTATGTGTTCCTAAAAAACGTAAAGACCCTTTAATTCATATTGTTCAAATTTGTGAAGGTTGTCTTGGTGAGTGTACTTATTGTTGTACTAGAATTGCAAGAGGATCTTTGTATAGTTATCCGATTAAAGATATTGTTGAAGATGTGAAACAAGCTATTGCAGAAGGTTGTGTTGAAATTCAACTCACTGCTCAAGATACTTCTGCTTTTGGAAAAGATAGTGGTGAAAAACTATCTGATTTAATTAAAGAAGTGGCTAATTTAAAAGGAGATTTCAAGATTCGTATTGGAATGATGCATCCTAAAAACATTGGTGATGATCTTGAAGATTTAATTAGTGCTTTTAAGTTGCCTAATGTATATCACTTCCTTCATTTACCTATTCAATCAGGAAGTAATAAAGTTCTCAAGGAAATGAAAAGAAATCATACTGTTGAAGAATATAAAAAGATAGTAGGTAGATTTAGAGAAGAAATTCCTGATTTAACTTTAGCTACTGATATTATTGTTGGTTATCCTACTGAAAATGAAGATGACTTTATGGGTACTGTTAATTTAATAAAAGATATTAAATTTAATTTAATTCATTTATCTAAATATCAACATAGAGAAGGTGCTACTTCTTCTTCTCTTGATAATATTCCTACAGATGTTATGAAAAGAAGATCTAAATACTTATCTGAGATTAAATTTAAAATTATTGAAGATGAAAATAAAGAATTGTTAAATCAAACTTTAGATGCAGTTGTTGTTGAAGTAGGGTCTAAAGGAGGATTTATTGCTAAAACTAATTCTTATATTCCTGTAGTAGTTGATGATGTGGATTTAGGAAGTTTTATCAAAGTTCATATTGATGAAACAACTAGCACTTATCTTAAAGGTACTAAAGTATAAAATGTATAATTCTTTTTCAACTTTTTTCTATTTTTCTAATTTTTTAAAATTTTAAAATTATTCTTTAATTTTTTATTTTAATTTTTTATTTT
>JAKSUF010000347.1 GCA_024409145.1 archaeon
GACAAATTGATTTTATTTTCAACATTGCCATCAACAAAAATATGGAATGATGAACATTTACTGATGATAAAAGACTACCCAGAAAATGTTCAAAAGGTCTTAAAAAATAATGATGTAAATTATATATCTAATGAAGGTATTATTAAATCATTGAATTTAAAAGTAATGAATTCTAAGGGAGTTGTTGGTAGGCCTGTTTTACTTAATGCTTCTGTAAAAGATGGAGATAATCATATTATTAATAATGGAAATGTTGAATTTTATATTGGTGGTGAATATGTAGGTGTCTCTAAGTTGATTAATGGTTTTGCTACTTTGAACTATACTCCTAATTTATCTGGTAATATACAATATCTGCTATATATAAAGGTACTGATAGTTCTACTATATCTCATAATGGTACTCTAGAATTAGGTTTCCCATTTTTACTCTTAAATGTTGAAACTAGTACTAATGAATTAATTTATGGTAATTATTTTAATATTCAAATTTCTGTAAATAATCCTCATAATGTTGGTAAAAATAATATTAAAGTATTGGAATCTTTAAGTTCTAACTTTATTTATTTAAATTCCACTACTAATTCTGGTACTTATAATCCAAAAACTGGTATATGGGATATTAACACATTAGCAGGTGGAGCTACTGCTAAATTAAGTATTAGGTTTAGACTTAATTCCTCTGGAATATTTGATAATACAATTAAATTAATTTCAGGTAATGATAGTGTTAGTTCAAATATTGTGGTTAATGTAAATCATATTGCATCTAATCTTACAATATCATGTGGTAATGAATCTGATATTCATGTGAAGTTAACTGCAAATAATAAAGGGGTCTTTAACAAAACAATTATATTAAATGTAGGTAATGAAACTTATACTGCTGTTACTGATATTAATGGTGAAGCTAAGGTCATTATATATAACTCTCCAGGAAAATATGATGTTTCAGCAATATTTAAAGAAGATTATTCTCATAGCTCTTCTAGTGCATCAAGTACTATAAATATAAGTAAATTTGCTACTTTATTAACTTTATCTAATATTACAGTTATTTATGGTGAAAGTGCAAGTATTGATGTTATTTTATCTTCAAATGGTAAAGGTATTGTTAATAAGTCTATTGTTTTTGGATTTATTGGTGAATATTATAATTTAACTACTGATGATGAGGGTAAAGCTAATATTTTAGTTAAAAAAGATATTGGTGTTTATGGGTTTGCTGCACTATTTGTTGGTGATGATATTTATTTAGGATCTAATGCTTCAGCTATTTTGGAAGTTTCTAAAATTCCTATAAATATTATATCTGTATCTTCAATTTCTACTACTTATAATAGTGGCAAATATATTAAAATAAATGTTTTGGATAAAAATAATGTTCCAGTTGGGAATATTAAAATCAATATAAAGATTTATAATGGTTCTAAACTTTATAAAACAATGGTATTAAATACTGATGGGAATGGAATTATAAAATATGATTGTTCTAAATTACCAGTAGGAGTTTATAAAATGGAAATATCTTTAAATAATGATATTTATTCTGCTAATTCTTTAAAGTCTACCATAACTCTAAAGAAAGCACCGACTTTGGTTTCTGCTCCAAAAGTAACTTATAAATATAATACTAAAAATTATTTTAGAATCACTGTAAAGAATAAATCTACAAAAAAAGCAGTTTCAAATCTAAAACTTAAAATTAAGGTTTTCACTGGTAAAAAGTATAAATATTATTCTGTCAAGACTAATTCTAAAGGATTGGCAAAGTTTAATACAAAATATTTAAACAGAGGAATCCATTCTGTTTTAATTACTTCCAGTAATTCTTACTATAGTTTAAGTTATAAATCTTCTATTAAAATAAGATAAAATTTAATTAATAAGATATAATTAAATTTAATAAATAAAATAAATATGTTTTTTATTTATTTTTTTTATTTTTTTATCTCTTTTAGAGTCTGTAAAAAGAGCTATGAAATTTCATTGGCTTTTTTAATTTTGATTTTTTTATTTTTATTAACTCTTTTTTGGTTCTTCTTATTTTTTATTATTTTTTATTTTTTTTCTTTATTTATTTTTTTTTTTTTTTATTAAATTTTTTTTATAGAAAATAAAATTAA
>JAKSUF010000348.1 GCA_024409145.1 archaeon
TTTTAAATATTTATATTCCAAAATGTTTTATAAGATTAACTAATATATTATATACTAATTAATTAAGATATTAATTAAATTATATTAAAAAAACTATGATTATATAGTATTGGTTGAGATCATGTTTACTATACTTATTATGTTAGGTTGTCTTGTAATTGATACATTTATTGTTACAGGAGTTAATGGTTTATCTCTTAAAGAAAATTTAACCACATATTTAGGAATTGAAACATTATTTAGTATTATTGGATTTTTAATTGGTAGTGTTTTTTTACTATATGTTCCTGAAGATTTATTTAAACTTGTTTGTGGTTTAATTATTATTTTAATTCAATTTATTGATATTATTGGATATGAATATCCTGAAAAAGTTAATGCCTTATTATTAGGTTCAGATAGTCTTATTGTTTTTGCTACATTAAGTTGGATATATATTCCTATTCTTGCTATTTTTGAAGCTTTAGCTATTACTTTAGGTTCCTTAATAGGGCCTAAGATTATGGATTCTGTTCCAAGAATGATTAGGGAATATTTAAGTAATATTGTACTTAGTTTAATTGGTCTTTCAATGCTTATTGAATTTTTTGTTTAAAAATTTATTTTAATTAATTTTTTAGGTGATAATATGGAATCTCAAGAGATTTTAATTAAAGATGCAACTATTTTAAATCCCTTAGGTAATGGGAATTGTGAAGAAAAAAAATCTTCTGTTTTAATTAAAGATAATAAAATTGCTGAAATATCTGAAGATATTGATGACTGTGTGGATAAAGTTATTGATGCTAAAGATAAAATTTTAATGCCTGGTTTTGTAAATACTCATACTCATTTATCAATGACTTTATTAAGAGGATTAGCTGATGATATGGAGTTAGATACTTGGTTAAATGATAATATTTGGCCAATGGAAGCTCATTTAAATAAAGAATACTGTTATGCTGGTGCTCTTCTTGGTGCTCTTGAAATGATTAAATCAGGTACTACTACTTTCTCTGATATGTATTTTTATATGGATGGAGTGGCTCAAGCTGTTGAAGAATCAGGTATTCGTGGTGTATTATCTTATGGTATGATTGATTTTGGTATTGAAGAAAAACGTGAAAATGAATTTAAAGAAAATATTTCTTTAATTAAAAATTTCAATAATACAGCTGATGGTAGAATAACTACTATGTTTGGTCCACATTCTTGTTATACTGCTTCTGTTGATCTTCTTGAGAGAGTTAGAAAAGAAGCTAATAAGTATGATGTAGGTATCCACATTCATATGAACGAAACCATTAAGGAAATTAATGATGTTGGTGAAGCTCATGATAATAAAAGACCATTTGAGTTATTAGATAGTATTGGTTTTTTAGGTGATGATGTTGTAGCTGCTCACTGTGTATGGTTAGATGAAAATGAGATGAAATTGATAAAAGATAATGGAGTTAGTGTTTCCCATAACCCATGTAGTAATATGAAACTTGCATCAGGTTCTGCACCTGTTGGTGAATTACTTGATAAAGGAATAAATGTTGCTCTTGGTACAGATGGTGCATCTTCTAATAATAATCTTGACATGTTTGATGAAATGAAATTTGCATCACTTTTATCTAAAGTTTCAACATTAAATCCTTCTGTATTAAATGCAAATGAAGTAATAAATATGGCAACTATTAATGGTGCAAAGGCATTAAATCTTGATGTTGGTTCTATTGAAGTAGGTAAAAAAGCAGATCTTATATTAGTTGATACTAATACTCCAATTATGACACCATCAAGTGCAATTATTGCATCTAATCTTGTTTATTCAGCTAATGGTTCTAATGTTGATACTACTATTTGTAATGGTCAAGTATTAATGGAAAATAAGAAAGTTTTAACTCTTAATGAAGAAGATATTTTATCCAAAGCAAAATCTGCAATATCTGAAATGAAAGAGCTTAGAGCAGCTGATGAATAATAAATAGAATATATTTTTTGACTTTATTTAAAGTCTTTTTTATTTTAAATTTTTTTTAATTATTTTTTAAAATTAGGTTTTTATTTTTTTTTTTAATTTTTTTTTTCATTTAGTCTTTTTTATTTTTTTTTTTTTTTCTTCTTCTTTTAATTGTTTATCTGGTTTTATC
>JAKSUF010000349.1 GCA_024409145.1 archaeon
TCATTGCGACAGCTTTTATATAATACCACATAAGACTCCCTATGTCAACACCTTTTGTAAATATTTTTACACTTTTAAGGTTTTTCTTTAAGCAATTTGTTTTTGTATAGATAACTAGCACCTTGGTACCAGCTAATTGCTTCTTCTATTAATTCTTTATCTTCAGGCAACTTAATATATTCATCTGTTTTATAATTACTAATTTTGTACACATTCACTTTATTACCAGGTTCCAAAATGACTAATTTGTCATTTTTAACAAACCCAAGTTGTTGATAAGTACTTATAAAAGCTCTTTCTGCACCTTTTGGAAGTTTATTAATATCATAACCCATATTTTTTGAATGGTATGAGAATCCTAACATACCTAAAATAGTAGGCATAACATCTATCTGACTCATAAGCCTATTATTGCTTCCTTTACTAATAAAGTTCTTACCATATACCACACACGGAATCTTATAATTACTTATCGGAAGATCTACACGCCCTGCAGCCAAGGCATTATGGTCCGCAAGAATTACAAATACTGTATTATCAAACCATGTTTTGCACTTTGCTTTTTCAATAAAATCATTAATAGCCCAATCTGTATATTTAACTACACTTTCTCTTTTCCCTTGAGGCTCATTTATTCTACCTTCTGGAAAAGTAAAAGGTCTATGATTAGTAGTCGTAAGAATAATTTGTAGTACTGGCTCTTTATTATTCGCATGCTTATCTAATTGCTTGATGCACTGATTGAAAAGAATCTCATCAGCTACACCCCAAACAGTTTCCTGAATGATTTCTTCTTTAGGAATATTGTTTCTATCAATAACATGAAAACCATTTCCTGCAAAAAAATCATTCATATTATCAAAATATCCATAACCACCATAGATAAATTCTGTTTTATATCCATGAACTCGGAGAGCACTTCCTACATTATACATACCGTTGCAATCTTCCCTGCGAACGATAGATTGTCCCGGAGTAGGAGGAAGGTTTAAGGAAACTGCTTCTAAGCCACGAACAGTTCTTGTTCCTGTAGCATAAACATTCCCAAAATAAAAGTTTTCTCTAGCAAGTTTATCTAAATAAGGAGTAAGACTTTCTTTATTATCATCCATGCCGGTAAACCTTGCACTTAAACTTTCAACTATAATAAAAACAATATTTGGCTTTTTACTACTATTAATATTATTATTGACAATTTCTCTAGAGATTCCCTTACCTTCACGGAATTTATCACCAGTTACGGACAATACTTTTCTAACTTTAGAATCTATGGCATTATTATCTATGTGTTTATAAAACCTATCATAATCCAGTTCATTATGAAAATACGCATAAACAAATTGATATAGACCATTGCCAGATATTTCCTGATTGAAATTATTATTGCTTAATTTCTCTTTCAACCCACTATTAAGAAAAAACGTTGTTCCTGCTAATAGTAATATATAAATTGCTATTCTTGAAATTTTAACAGACCATTTATTAGTAACAAAATTAATATCAATATCCTTAATTATTAATGCATAAATTCCAAAAGTACATATTCCCAAAATGCTTAACAGTAAAGGAATATTATATGATTGGAAAATATTACCAAAAAGTTCTTGAGTATAAACCAAATAATCTACAGCAATAAAATTAAAACGTGTGTGAAACTCATCCCAAAAATAGTATTCAGAGATACTAGTAAAAGCTAAAATTAAACTAAAAAAGGCAAGCATGAATTTTAATATTTTTTTGCCATATTTATTATTTAATAGCTTCGCACTAAATATCAATACAAATATAGCCAAGGGTACAAGTAAATATAATAATACACATATATCGTAACCTAAGCCTAAAATAAACATACCTATAAATTCAAGTAAATTAAAACTAACTTCCTTGAAAGAAAATACTACAAATAGAAATCTTATTAGTATCTGTATAATAAAATAAACCAACCCGGTTTTTATTAATAAATTAACTCTAGAATCCTTGGATAGCATCAAATTACTCCTAAATATAATATTATTTATTATACCACCAAATATCGTAGTTCACAAAACCCACAGATAGTTATATTATACTATTTTTTACTTAAACCTTACTGAAATAAAAAAGCGCTGCCTA
>JAKSUF010000035.1 GCA_024409145.1 archaeon
CTTAATCATTATATTATTTAAGAATATTTAATCTTTTCAACTTTTAAGTTTAATTAGAAAGTTTTATATTTTATTCAATACTAAATTACTATAATAAAAATTATTAATTCTTTAAATTAAAATGTTGATATTATGAAACTAGGACCAATTACTAAAAACGATTCTATTAAAAGATTAAACGAAATTTATATGGTACTTAAGAAAAATGATTTTGGATATCTAATTGAAGAAAATACTTTCCTTTCAGATTTTCCCTTTTTAAGAAATAAAGAAGAAGAGGATATTTTTGTAGATTCCGAAAATCCAATACCTGTAAGAGTTAGAAAAATATTTGAAGACTTAGGTTCAGCATATATTAAATTAGGACAAATGTTAGCTACTCGTCCTGATTTGATTGGATTAGATATTGCAAAAGAATTAGAAAAATTAAATGATGATGCTCCTAAAACTCCTTTTGATGAAATCTTAAGAATTATTGAGGAAGAATTAGGTGAGGACCCAATGAATATTTTCTCATTCATTGATGAAAATCCATTAGGATCTGCATCAATAGGGCAAGTCCATAAAGGTATTTTAAAAGAGACCGGTGAAGAAGTAGCTATTAAAGTTCAAAAACCAAATACTTATGAAATAATACAAGCAGATGTTAAAATTATGAAATTTTTAGCAAAACGCATAGATAAATTTTTACATTCTGCTAAAGTATTAAACACATCTTTAATTATACAAGAATTTGAAAGATCTATTTTTAAAGAATTAGACTATATTGAAGAAGTAATCAATATGCAACATTTAGATAATAACTTCAAAAATGATTCTTCAATACATATTCCTAAAGTTTATTCAAATTACTGTACAACTAAACTTATTGTAATGGAATTGATTAAAGGAACTGAAATGGCCAAAGTTATTGAATCTGATGATTCTAAATTTGATAAGAAAGCAATTGCAAAAGTGGGCGTTAATGCTTATTTCAAACAAGTTATTTTAGATGGATTCTTCCATGCGGATCCTCACCCAGGAAACATATTCATTATGGAAAATAATGTAGTCTGTTTTATTGATATGGGTATGATGGGAATTTTAACGGATGAATTTAAACGTAATTTAGCACAATTATTAATTACTTTAAACGGAGGTAATGTTGACCATATACTGAAACAATTATCTTATATGGGAATTCTTAGCACTAAACAAATTACTCCTGAACTTAAAGATGAAGTTAATGATTTATTATTCAGATATTATGGAACTGAACTTTCTAATGATAGTGGTGTTTTTGAGAAACTTATCCAAATAATGATTAAACATGAAGTAAAAATCCCTAAAGAATTTATTAACATAGGTCGTGGAATTGCATTAATCGAAAAAAGTGGTGTTGCATTAGATCCTTCATTTAATCCAGAAGTTGAACTTAAAAAACTTTCTAAGAAAATTGTATATCAACATTATGGTCCTAAAAATATGATGAAGGAATTTATTAATTATGCAATTGGATTCCAACATTTAATCAAAGATTTACCTGATAGAATCAATTCAACATTATATAAAATAGAAGAAGGAGAAATAAGTGTTAAACTTCAACATGAAGGAATAGATAGGGCCGTTAACAAATTATCTTATTCTTTAATAATCTCTTCATTAATTATTGGTTCATCATTAGCTATCTTAGCAGATAAAGGTCCAAAAATTTTAGACATCTCCATTATAGGCTTTATTGGTTTCATTTTAAGTGCATGTTTCAGTTTAATAGTAGTTCTAAGAATAATGAGAGAAAAATATTAATCTTAAATACATACAAATCACAGAAGTGATTTGTTTTTTATTTTTATACTGATTAAGATAATTTTAAATTAACTATTAAAAATAAAATTGAATAAATAGAATGAATATGTATAAATAAAAAAGAACAATCCAATTTAAAAAAAATGAGATAAAAAAATAAGAATAACCAAAATAACACAATCATAAAATAATTATAAAATAATTAAAAAAATAAGAATAACCAAAATAACACAATAAGAAAACAGAAAATATCCATAAAAACAAGACTTAACATAAACAAGAAAAATTAAGAATAATAAAATAAAAAAATAAAAAAAATGATAACAATATGAGTTAATAATTTTATTAAATTAAAAACTTAATTTAAAATGAACTAAACAATAGTTATCTTCTTTTAATTGTAATATAAGATATTTTTTTAACATTATAAAGCAAATTACTAGAACTTATTACAACTTTATGTTTACCTAATTTTAATCCTTTAGTATTTAAAGAGACTAATCCTTTAGAATTAGTTTTTAAAGCATATTTTTTATACTTTTTACCAGTGTAAACTTTAACTGTAACTTTAAGTCCACTAACACCTTTATTAGTTTTAGCATTAATTACTTTAACTTTAAAGTATTTACTAGATTTATACTTTGCACTGATTGAAGGAGCTTTAATCAAAGCAGGGAACTTTGTAATCTTATATACTCCTACAATTGTAGGTGTTAATATTTTAGACATATCAGAACTTGCTTGAAGAGTGTATGTTCCAACAGGTAATTTTAATTTAAAAGATGCTACACCATTAGAGTTTGTAGTTGCATAATATACTTTTGTATTCACATTTAAAGTAATTTTAACACCATTTACTGGTTTTTTAGTAAATGAATTAACTACTTTAAAATTAAAACAGGAATAATTGTGATATGTTGCTGAAGAAGATAAACTTAGAGTACCTACATCCCCAAAAAGAGTAGGAGAGATACAATAATACTGCAATCCATTATATCGAACAATACTGTAGGAGTCCATAATTTCATCAGTAGTGCTATAATTTTTACCCCAATAATTCCCAAGTGCATTAAGAACATCATCATTATTAGATACAAACATTATTGAACGACCAGTACCTAAACCATTAATACCCTCACCACTATCATCAAATACACAATAATTAATTATAATATTTTTCGCACCTAAACTAAGTACTGCACAATCAATAGTATTTGAAAATGAACATTCCATAAAACCAACATTCAAATTAGAATTATTCAAAAGAGCAGCATTAGAATTAACAAAATTCAAGTTATTAAATGAAATAGTTCCATTAGTATTTAAATTAAAAACAGTAGCTAAATTTTTACCATTGATAGTATGACCTGCACCATTTATCCTTAAATTCTTATTAATATGAATACCATTAATTAAAGAATAATCTGTATCATTATAATAATTATAATTTTTATCTAATGTTAATACAGAAGTTTTTGTATTTTTAATTAAATTATTTAAAGCAGTAAAACTATCATTCCTTGGACTAAGAGCAACACTAGAAACATCATCAGTATCACTATCAATCGCATTAAGACTATTTATATCCTCAGAAATATCCTCACTTACTAATTCTTGACTAGACATAACATCAGAATCATCAATATCATCTAATGCACTAACAGACCCAATAGATAGAATAAGAACAATAAATAAAGGAATAATGAAGAATATTCTTTTAGAATCAAAATTCAATAAAATCCCCCCTATTATTAATAAAGTTAAACTGATATTAACTTATGATTATTAATTTAATTTTAATAAATATAAAAGTTACTAAATAATTTTAATATTTTTAATAATTAAATAAATATATAAATTACCAACATTTATGGATTTTAATCATATTATATGAGAGTAATAAAAAAACTAAAAAAAAGAATAAACTAAAAAAAAGAATAAACTAAAAAAAAGAATAAACTAAAAAAATAAAAAAATAAAAATAAAATAATTGATAGACTCAACTATTTCATGAATTTTTGGATTTTCTTAAATCCTTCTGATAATTTTTCTTGTTTTGCAGCAATCACATCACTGGAATTATTAACAAGTGCTCCAGTTGGACAAGCATCTACACAGTGTTGAAAGTCATGATCTTTACATAAATCACATTTAGTAGCTTGACCTACTTCATTAATAGTAATTGCACCAATTGGACAAACTTCTTGGCATAATTTACAACCAATACATTTATCATCATTGATAGTAATAGCCCCACCTACTGCTTCAATAGCTCCATTTGGACAAATATGAAGACAAGGTGCTCTATCAGGACTACAATGCATACAGAACAAAGGAACATTATCATATACACGAATTGCATTATTAGGACAGTTACGTTCACAAAGTCCACAATCAACACAAAGCTCTGCATTTACAACTAATTCATCCATATTTTCACCTTTTAATCATCAAATGACTTTTTAGCTCTTGTATCAGAAGTAATAATATTCAAGAAACTTTTAGATTTAGGTTTTTTACCAAGACCTGCCATTTTTTGAATATGTTCTTTTTGTTTCTTTTCAATAATGCTATTACAATCACTAACTTCAATAGCACGTTTAGAACAAGCTTGAACACAAGCAGGACCTTCTTTTCTTTCTACACAATGATTACATTTATGAGCATTACTAGATTCAATAGAAATTGCACCAAATGGACATGCAATTGCACAGAAACCACAAGCAATACATTTTTCAGAATTAACACCTAAATTAGTCATAGCTCCAGTAGGACATATGATTTCACAAGGAGCATCTTCACATTGTTGACAACGAATAGGATAATAAGAACCATCTAAATCATGAATAGTGATTCGAGCAACACCATGAACACCTTCACAAGCTCTTTCACAGTCTTTACAACCATCACATAATTCAGTTTGTACTAATAATTTTTCCAAAAGAGTTACCTCCTTAAATTTACCTATACAAATTTATTCTCCATAAACAATAATCTAAATTTATAACAAGACATAAAATTTAGACTTATGTTTATATACCTAATTCATCACATTGATTATCAACAAATTCTTGAATTTGATCAATTTGTTCTTCACTGAGATGTCTGAATCTTTTTTGAGCAGACAAGTAATCTTTAACAGGTCTTCTATTTTGAGGTCTGTAAGTTACTTTAAATTCACCATTTTCAATTTCAAATAAACCCCAAGCACCAGATTCAACAGCTAATCTACCTAATTGAATAGTGTTTTCAGGTTTGAATCCCCAACCAGTAGTACAAGGTTGGTTTAAATGAATATAAGCCGGACCATCAATTTCAGCAGCTTTTTTAACTTTTTTCATAAAGTCTTCAGGATATGCAATAGATGCAGTAGCAACATATGGAACTCCATGAGCTGCCATAATAAATGCCATATTTTTCTTAGGTTTATCTTCACCAAAACTTTCTTTACCAGATGGAGAGGTAGTAGTTGAAGCACCAAATGGGGTTGAACTACTTCTTTGAATACCAGTATTCATATACGCTTCATTATCATAACAAATATAAGTTAAATTATGACCTCTTTCCATAGCACCAGATAATGCTTGCATACCAATATCAGTAGTACCTCCATCACCACCAAAAGCAACAATATTAACATCTTCTTTTCCTTGTGCTTTTAATGCTCTTTCTACACCAGATGCAACAGCTGCTGCATTTTCAAATGCAACATGAATCCAAGGAATTTCCCATGCAGTTTCAGGATAAGGAGTAGTCATAACTTCTAAACATCCAGTAGCAGAAATAGCTACAGTATTTCTACCTAACACTTTAAGAGCAAGTCTAACTCCAATAGAAGCTCCACAACCTGCACAACCTCTGTGACCAGGTGCTAATAATTCTTCTTCAGGAATTTTCATTTTATTCATCCTCCTTGAGTCCAATCCAAGTAACTTTTTTCTCACCGGATTTTGTTTTTTCTACACATTCTTCAATATACTCAGGTATAATATCTCTTCCACCTAAACCAAGGATAAAACCATAAGTGTCTTTATCACATTTTGCACAAACATCAGCGAAAAGAGCTCCACCAATACCAAAAGTAATGTTTTTATCAAGAACAGCTAATTTATCAGCATTTTTAACGATTTCATTAATCTCTTCATATGGGAATGGTCTGTAAGATCTGATTCTAAGAAGACCTACTTTTTCACCTTTAGATCTTAAATCATCTACAACAACTCTGATAGTACTACACATAGATCCCATAGCAACTAAGATAATTTCAGCATCATCACATTTATAAGCTTCAGTAAGACCATAAGATCTTCCGAATTTTTCTCCAAATTCTTCACCTACTTCTTTAATAATAGATAAAGAATTATCCATAGCTACTTGCATATCATATCTTGCTTCAGTATAGTATTCAGGATCTGCTAAGGTACCTAAAGACATTGGTTTATTAACATCTAAAAATGCATGAGTTGGATTATAAGCTGGTAAAAACTCATCTACTGCAGATTCTTCAAGAAGTTCAACAGGTTCAACAGTGTGAGTTAAAATAAATCCATCTAAACATACCATTACTGGTAATAATACATCATTATGTTCTGCAACTTTATAAGCTTGAATAATAGTATCATGAGCTTCTTGAGCATTTTCAACATATAACTGAATCCATCCTGCATCTCTTTGAGCAATGGAATCTTGTTGATCATTCCAAATATTCAATGGAGCAGAAATAGCCCTATTTGCATCTGCCATTACAATAGGAGATCTCATCCCAGCAGCTGCGAATAAAATTTCATGCATTAACATTAATCCTTGAGAAGAAGTAGCTGTGAAAACTCTTACACCAGCTTCAGAAGCACCTAAAGTAGCACTAATTGCACTGTGTTCTGATTCTACTCTAATATACTCTGCATCTAAATCTCCATCTGCAACATATTGTGCAAGATATTCAGAGATAGTAGTTTGAGGAGTAATTGGATAAACAGGAACAACTTGAGGTTTAGCTAATTTAACAGCTTCAGCTACTGCTTTATTTGATGTCATAACTTGTTTTACCATAAATTTCTCTCCTTTAAGCTATTCTTCCCTTACCATTTCAATAGCTTGAACTGGGCATTCTACTTTACAAATACCACAGCCTTTACAATAATCATAATCAATATCATGTTCTTTATTAACTGCACCATCTGGGCAGAATAAAACACAATTATCACAATCTACACATTCTTCTTTGTTGAGAACTGGTCTAAAAGTTCTCCAACTCCCGGTTTTATTTTTACGAGTACTTCCAGGTTCACTTATTCCGCACCCAATAGAAACCATTTAATCACCTTTATTTTTTTAAAGTTAAAATTTAAGTTTTATTATAATATTTTAAAAGTTTGATATAAATTAAATTTCATTATAAGCTTACACATATTACCAATTAACATAAATCATAAACTATCACTTAATGAATTCAATTAATAATTAACTAATAAAAAATAATTAAATTTTAGTTAATTAATTAAGATAGTTTAATTAATCAAACATTGTTAATTAGAAAATCCAATAAAAAAAGACAATTTAAACATGCCATAAGCCCATATTAAATTAAGCCATATCATAAGCTTTTTTAGCAGCTATTGCATTTTTTTCTCCCATTTTACCTGGGAAAGTTTCTTTAATTACTTTTAAAATAGATTCAATACTAACTGCACCAGTTTTCTTAGCAAAATAACCTAAAATAATTGTGTTAACAATATTAACACCTAAATTCTCTAATGCAATTCCTGTTGCATCAATATTATAAACAGGATGGGATTCATCCTTAATATCACTAGTAGTATTTATAATAATCTCACTATTCTCTTTAACTCCAGAATAAACATCTACAACATTTAAAAGACCATCATCAAGAACTAAGACATAATCCGGATTATAAACTTGATACCTAAGATTTACAGGTTCATCATCAATCCTAGTAAAAGCCATTACAGGAGCTCCTCTTCTTTCTACACCAAAGAATGGGAAAGCTTGGGAGAATTTACCGTCTTCAAATGCTGCTTTAGCTAAAATTTCAGCCGCAGTTACAGCACCTTGCCCACCACGACCGTGAAAGCGAATTTCAATCATTGAGTATTCCTCCATTCTATCATGTATAATCATTATAAATTACAACATATATATACTTTGGGATTAAAAATAATTAATCATGATAAATTATTATTAAAATAGAAAAAAGTAATAAAAAATATAAAGTTAAAAATTTAAAAATAGAATAAATAATATTTAGAATAAACATAATAATTAATACAAAAAATAAATTATAACTAATAAATATTTATAACTTAATGAGGAACAAAAATGAAGTTTTGTCCAAAATGCAACTCAATGGTATTTCCTAAGAAAAATGGAAAATTAAAATGTAAATGTGGTTGGGAAGAAGAAATAAGTAAAGAAGAACTAGCAGAAGAATATGAATTTAAGGATAATGCTAATCCAAAAGACACAGTTATAATTACAGACAATAATAAAACATTACCAACTTTAGAAATTACCTGTTACAAATGTGGAGGAACAAAAGGTTATTGGTGGACAGTACAAACAAGATCTGCAGATGAAGCTCCAACATTTTTTATCAGATGTGCAAAATGTGGAAACACATGGAGACGTTCTAATTAAAAAACATAACATAAAAAATAGTTAGAAAAAATAGTTAGAAAAATAAAAAAAAACAATTACATAAATTCTAAAAAAAATAAAAAAATAAAAAACTAAAGTTAATTATCTACGATTTCTAAATTTATTAGATGGATTATTAACTTTTTTAAGAATTTTCTTTTTAATAGGTTTATTCGGATTATTAGGGTCAGAGACATAGATATAATCTTCTTCATAAATTGGAGGAATCTCATCATATTCTAAATGATTATTAGGATAATTCTGAACATGATTTCTATTAGGATTCTCATTTTCATAATGACCATAATTTCTAGAGTTATTTAAATTATTGACCCTACGAGGTCCATTAGATTGAGGATTATAGATTTGTCTATTCGGACCAGAATTATTAAAATCACCATTATTAATACGACCATCATTAATAGGCCCAGTTTCAATTTTTCTAGCATTATACCTTTGATTTACTCCATTTCTTAAATTTTTATTACCTAAATCTTTAAATCCTTCTCTTAAAACATTAATAACTACACAAAGCAATAAGAGAATAATAACAACTGCAAGTAAAGAATCAAATGGAGATAAGAAATTATAATAAATTTTTAATAATAATGGATGGAAATCAATAAAACCTCTTAATAATAATAAAACTCCTGAAATAAACAATAAAGTACCATTTATTTTTTTAATATGAGCAGATTTAAAAAATGGATAAATACCTAATAAAATTATCGCAACACCCATTACTCTAAACAAATTCTGAGATGTAGCTACTTCCAATATATTAAATAATTTTACAAAATTATAATTAAAATCTGTTAAACAGAATAAAAATTCCACCAAAATAACGACAACTATTGGAAAAACAAAAGCAACTTTACTAGCAAAATAATTATTCATATTATTCAACATAGTATTTTTAGAATTTGAATTCCCAATAGTAGAATTAGCGAAATCATCATGATTAGAGTTATTAGGATCATTATGATTATTAGAACTACTTAATATATTAGAATCTGAAAAACTCATATTTTCCGTTTTTTCTTCAAAATAACCCGAAAGTAATTGATACAAGAATGAACTTAATACAGATCCAATAACTGTACCAGAAACACCCAAATAAGTAGTAAATAATGCTACAATACCAGATATGACTGCAGCCATTATAATTTTAAAATGTTTAACCATCATATCACCATATAAAATAATTATTAATCCTATTTTTAATTAATAAAAATACAATTTTAGTAATTATTATATTTATTATATATTTAAATCTATTGTTTTATTAGTCA
>JAKSUF010000350.1 GCA_024409145.1 archaeon
AGTAGTTACTAATGCCATAACTTTTTTCCTTTCTTATATTAATATATTAAATCCACCATATATAAAACTAACTATTTTAAAGCCTTTATTTGCTTAAACAAGAATAATTAATTAATTAATTGCATAAACAACCAAATATAAAAGAATAATTGTATAAACAAGTAAAAATAAAGAATTAAACACACAGCACATATAAATTTTTAATATAAATTTTTATAAACAGCTAAAAAAATAAATAAAAAATAAACAAACCATAATAATTAAAATAAAAAGATATTAAAAGAAATTTCAGTAAATGAAATATATACCACATATTTATATATGCTAATCCAAAAACGAATAATATTGGAAAATTGACAATAATAAAAAAACAGATAATGCAATAAAAAAAGAGATAATACAAAAAACAGACAATAATGGAAGTTCAATAATGTCCGAATATAAATATAAAGAAATAAATGAATTAGAACCAAATTATAATCAATCTAATGTTAAATATTTTACTTTAAAAAATTTTAAATTTAATAATGGAGAACTTTTAGAAGAAGCAGTAGTTGAATACACCACATTAGGAACTCCAAAATACGATGAAAAAGGACTTATATCTAATGCAGTTCTTTATTTTCATGGCGCAGGAAGCAATTATTCAGATATAACTAAATGTATTAAAACTGTAGGTCCGGATTTAATTTTTGATACTAATAAATTTTTTATAATTGCACCAACTGCACTTGGACATCCAGGTTCTGCATCTCCCTCAAATACAGGATTAAAAGCTAATTTCCCTAATTATGATATTTATGACATAGTTAATTTCCAATATAAATTTATTCAAGAAAAATTTGGATTAAATAAAATTAAAGGAGTGTTTGGAACTTCAATGGGAGGTTTTGAGGTATTAGCTTGGGCATGCAAATATCCAAATTCTATTGATTTTGCAATCCCCCTTGTAAGTAGCCATAAAGTTGGAGGTCACACATTTGCACTTTCATATGTTATGAACTGTATTTTAAAATCTGATCCCGATTATAAAGAGGGTTTTTATGAAACACCACTTTCTGAATCATTACTTAGAAGTTTAAGATTAGCAAGTCATGCAAAATATACTTTTGGATTTTCAAGAGAATATTATAGATACAATACAACAAATAAAGAACTTAAAGAATGTATGGAAGAATTTGCAAGAGAAAATATGGAATGGGATGTAAATGACCAAATTTACATTAATAATCTTTTTATAAACTATGATTTAACTGAAGATATTGAAAATATAACAGCTAAAGTATTAATTATAGCTATTAATCAAGACCAATTTTTCCCACCTTCATTAGATGCTATCCCATTATCTAAAATGATTAAAGACAATAAATTAGTTATTTATGATTCAGAATTAGGTCACTTGGGTACTTCTGAACTTGAAAAAGTTGAAAAAGAAGTTAGAGATTTTTTAAAAGAATTTGAATATTAATTGTATAAATAATATTTGTTAATTTAAACCAACTAAAAATACAATGAAAACCACATTACAAAGAATAAGGAAAAATAAAAAAAGAAAGATTATTGATTTGTATATTATAATATAAAATCTTCTAAAAGACTTTTTAAATATAAACAATTTTATCTAGTAATCAAAATAAGACCAACACTACAAACAATAATACCTAAAATTTGAGTAATACTAATATGTTCTTTATATAAAAGTACACCAACAATAAGTAAAGAACAGGCAAGACAAATATTAGCTACAAGTGAACCAGTACTTATTTTCCAACCAGCACGATACATATAGATGTATCCAACTTCTAACCCCACAATAGCTATTCCAAGATCTATTGATGTCCAGTTTATATTAGATAATTCTGTAAGTACATTCTCTGGTTTAACCATATAAATAAAAATTAAAAAAGAAACTAATGCACCTATTATATAAGTAATAGCCAAAGTACCAAAAGCATTTACATTACTTGGAGTTGATTTAGTACATATATTATATATAATATTAGACCCCACAACAATAATTAATGGCCATATTAATTCGAACATAACTTTTAATTTATTTAATAATAATTATATAACTTTCCCCATTACTCAATAAAAAAGCA
>JAKSUF010000351.1 GCA_024409145.1 archaeon
AATATATAACCACTATCACTTAATAAAAAATAATTAAAAATCCAACAAATAAACAAATATCATAAAATAATTAAAATAGAATAAAAGAGAATAAAAGAATAAAAAAGAATTAAAAATAAAATAAAAGAGAATAAAAGAATAAAAAAGAATTATTAAATAAATAACTATTTTTTATTTTTTCTTAAACTATTATCAAAATTAGTACCTTCAATAATTCTTGCTTTTTTAGCAACTAAGTCTTCAGAATTATTTGATTTAGGTGAAATTACAGATTCAGTAGTTTCTATATTATCAGAATTACCAACAAAGATATCATCATCTTCATCATCTAAAAAAGAAGACAAATCATCATAATTAGGTTTTTTAGAAGGTTTTGATTTATAAGTTCCAAATTCACTAATAGAATCTAAATTATTATATTCACCATTAAAAGAAGGTTTATCATTTTCTAAAACATCAAGAGAATCTACATCACTATTAGAATCAAAAAGATCATCAACATCAGACACATCATAATTATCTTCTAAAGACCTAGATTTATGATTATCTTGATGAACAACACTTATTTCATCATCGGAAAAATTAGAAGTTTTTAAATTATTTTCTGAAGATTCATCCATAGTTTCATCACCATCCACTTTTAAAATACTCTCAAATATTGATTCAGATTTCTTATTATGATCTTTTTTATAGAAGTCACCATCAATATTTTTAATCTCAGTAATACCATTAAAGATATTTTTTATTTGAGTATTCTGAATATTATCATTATTTAAAGCATTCTGATAGAAAACAACAAAGAAAATAGTTAATAAAACAATAATAAGACCAATAAGAATTATAATAATAGACCAAGTTCCAGTTTCACCTAAGAATGTATGATCAATAACCCTATCAGAAACATTTGAGAAATTGTTAATTCCATAAACAATAATACCCATACCTACAATTACACCAATTAAAGTAAAAATTTTAGCTTTAATTGAAAGATTAATTTTAAATTTGGATTTTAAATTAGATTCCTTTAATTTTTCAGCCTTTTTTGTAGGTTTTGATAAAATAACTTCATCATCAGAGAAATAAGATTTTTTATCCAAATCAGAATCTAAATTTTCACTTCCAGTAAAAACATTATTAACTTTATCTTCAGAAGAATACAATTCTTTTTCATCAATATTTTCAACTAAATCTGAGTTAAAAGAGTCTTTATTTAAGTTATCTGCAAATAAGTCTTCATCAAACCTAGCTGAATCAATATTTTTAGATAAATCATCACTAAATGAAATATTATCAACACTAGATCCCATATCTTCATTTTCTAAATTAGATATGGATTTAGAAACATATTCCTCTTTCTCTAAATCATCAATTGCTTTAGAAATAGATTTTGATTTATTAAAACTAGTTGATTTTAAACCAGCTTTAGAATTATCTTTTGAATTAGACATTTTATTCCTCATTAAGTATAATATGTAAAATATAGATAATGTAGAGATTAATTAATCATAATCTCTCCATTTATGACCACATTCAACACATTGGAAAAAACGAGTCTCAGCTTCATCAGCACTACGAGTTTGACGTAATTCCCAATAAGCTTCGTTATGTCCACATTTAGGACATTCAGCATTAGTTTTAGGACGGATATCAATATCTTCTCCTTTATCAATTACAGTATCCTCGGTTTCTACATCTTTTTTAACACCATATTTATCTTTATCTTCCTCAGATAATTTATTAGTATAACCACAAGGACATTCAAAGTAAGAATTACCATCCTCATCTTTTTTAGGGAGTAACATTTTCCCACAATCTGGACAAAAATCCATCTAATCCCTCCATAGAGTAATAAAATAATAATTAAAGTATAACTTTAATTTTTAATATAATAATTTAAACTATAACTATTTTAAATACTTTAAACTACAATATTAATTTTTATTTATAATTTCATACTATTTAAAGTTAATTTAAATTATGAACAAAAAAAGGACAAATTTTAGTCAAAAATCAAAAATTTGAATAAATTATTAGTAAAATTTAATAATAATTATTAAATAAAAAGTAGTGGAAAAAATAAAATAAATACACTA
>JAKSUF010000352.1 GCA_024409145.1 archaeon
TAAAAAGTGAAATTATATTAGTTTAATTTTTATTTTTAATTTTTATTTTTAAATTTTAGTTTTTAATTTTAAGTAAATTAATTGTTAATTTAAAATTTAATTTAAACTTTAGAATATAGTTACACAGAAAATTCCAACAATAGCTCCGATAATTGTTGCAATTAAATTAACATGTTCGTTGTTTAAGTAATTATATCTTTCAAAGGTAGCTCCAAGAATACTGTCCATAAAGCAACCAACAGTTCCAGATATTACTGATATTTTAATTGCAGTTAATGGATCTGGCATGACACCCATTAAAAAAGCAGCTATTCCAATAATTCCTGCTCCAACGATTCCAGCGGCGGTTCCTAAAAATGAAATTGCCCCATCTGTTCCAGCAGGTACTTTTTTAAGAGTTGTTATAAGTCTAGGGCTTTGTAAAACTCCAATTTCACTAGCTAATGTATCTGCTGTTGCAGTAGCTACTGCACCAATAAATCCTCCTACAAATGGAGTATAATATCCTCCAAAAGCAGCCATTAAAAATGCGACAATACCATTGGATATAACATTTTTTGCAGTTCTTGTACCTTCATATTCTCCAAGTTGGGATTTATATGATTTGGAAAACTTTGTAGCTATAAGACTTAATATTAAGAATAATACGATTAAAACTAACCAATGAACTCCTGCTGAGAAGATAATTGTAATTCCCATAACTATCATTATTAGGGTTCCTAATAAATCTAGGCTTTTTCTTTTATATGTTATAAACCCGAGAATAAAAAGAAATACTACATATCCCCAATTAATCATTAATGTATTTTCCATATTTATCCTATCCTTATTACTAAAATAATATATTCTTATAATTATTTGTTTGTTAATTAATAAATAGTTATTGTTAATATTTTAATTTATTTGGGATAGGTTGTTTAAAAGTAGATATATTAGATTATTTATAAAAAATGAGTATTAAATTTTGTATCAATTATAAAATTAGAATTAAAAAAAGAAAAAAGAAAATATTAGAATTATTCTAATACTTTACTTTTGATGATTTCTACTCTTTTAAGAGGATAGATTTTTTTAGCTTTGTGGTAAATTTCAGAAGCTAATCTACCGTTAACAGAGATTTCTACTAATTCATCAAAGGTTTTTTCACTAGCTACATTGGTAACTAAGTCTTGAATAGTTTCTCTCATGAATTTTTGTTGAGAAGATTTTGCTCTTCTAGTAGTAACAGCTAAAACATGGAGTTTAATTTTACGTTCATCTTTAGTAGTTACGTAAACAGGAGCATCAATTCTACTAGTTCCTCTTCTAATCATACTTCTTACATAATCAGTAGTGGTTTTGTGACCAGTGAATTTGGTATTTGCGATGTTTCCTGCAATGTTGTCTACTTCAAATTGTAATTTGATGTATTGTTTGGAGAAGTCACCAGTTAATTCTCTCATAGTTACTTCTACAGTTCTTCCAATCACATATTCTGCTTCTTTTGCAGGGGTTTCGCCTATTTCTTTATCTTGGAAAGCAACTGGGGTTTTGATAGTAAACCAAGATTTTTCTTTCCAAGTGTCACGTACTCTTCGTCTTTTTGCTTTTGCCATTTTAATACCTCTCTATATATTTCCGTAATTTAATAATAATTAATAAAACATAGCTATGGCTAATACTATATTAAATTTAAAAATTAGCTAATAGCTTGTTATAAATAGTTAACCGAATTAGTTCTCCTAACTGATTATAAGTTTGTAAGTTTATAATTTAAATATGATGTGAATTTTAATCTTTTTTTTTATCTTTAATATTCTTTAAGTAATCATTCTACTTGTTTTATACTTATTATTTTTTTACTTTGAGTTTTGTAGAATAATTAAAATTCTTAAATTTTTTATTAAAAATAAATAAAAAATTAGTATCCTATTTAAGGATTAATTTCACTTTTGATTCGTTTTAGTTAAAATAATTTTTTAAAAGTTTTAAATAATTTTAAAACCCGCCCATTAAGGTTATGTATAGTTCTTTATTTTATACTATTTAAAACTTTTTAATAATCTTCTTAATTAAATTCTCAATATTCAATTTTTAATAGTTAACTAT
>JAKSUF010000353.1 GCA_024409145.1 archaeon
AATCAAAATAAAATATTTTAAAGTTAAATTGGATTAATTTTTTGGGATTTTTGGTAATTGATGATATTGGGATTGTTCTTGATGGTTATTTTACCTTTATTCAAGAAGTTCTAATGAGAATGTGGTTTTTATTACTTCGTTTGAATTATTGTAAAATGAAAACTATTATTCTTTTAAAATAAAGATATGAAGTTATGATTTTTATTTTTAGCAATATTTTTCTTTCTCTAGAATTTATATTTGCTAACTTATTTATTTAATAATTGTGTTGCTTTGAATCTGTATAGGGGGTGTTTTATTGATTTTAAAGTATATATTTAGTATTTTATTTGTAGTAATCTTTCCTTTGATATTTATTTTATTTATCATATATTGTAGTTAATGATTTATATTCTGAGTAAGTTATGCATTAGAATCTGAGTTAGATTGGGTTATGAAAATATATTTTATGGTATTTAGTTTATAGGAGTTATTTGCTTTATTGGAAGGTGATTTGTATGATTTATCTTTTGCATCTTTTTGAATATCGTTCATAAGGGTACTGTTATAAAACTTAATATGGGAGAATAGTTAAAAGTATTAAGATTTTGGTATTTGTATTTAAAATTTTTATTTTAAATGTATCTTTCTTTGAACTAAATTTCCAATATTTTTAATTTTTATATTTTGCCATTTATTTGTGTATTTAGTCTACTATGTGATAGTTATAAAAAAATGTTTTATATTAATAAAATTAAGGAGTTTTATTTATTACTTCTTTTTTTCAATATATTAATTATCCTAGAGGTTTTTTAACTTTTACTTTTGTTAATACTTGGGAATATGATAATATTTGAATTAGGATTATCTAAGAATAATTATACTACGAGTAATGGTATTTTGTATTATTGTAATGTTTTTATGAAGGCTGCTTTTGGTAGTTTTCTTGAGGGTTTGTTGGTGATTTATTGTAATGATTTGTGTGCGGATATTGCTGCTGAACGTTTTAATGTGAGTTGGGAGCGTACTAGTCCTATGGTTATGAGTGTTCGTGATGATATGTTAGGTACTGTTTTAAGTGGTGAGTGTAGTTTTTATTTTGGTCGTACTGCTTATGGGGATTCTGATGCTGTTAAGGCATTTTATTTTGCTTGTTCTGCTAGTTTTTCTCCTATTGAGTATTATGTGTCTCATGCTTTGTTTCCTAATGAAGAGGATAATGGTACCGCTACTATTGGTTTAGGTTTTATTCTTAATAATGGTGGTGATATTGAAATTATTCAAGAGGGTAATTTAACTATTATTCGGGAGGTTGGTTCTAATGATAAGGTTTTAGTTTTTGATAGTGTTACTGGTTTGTTACATAATCAGATTATAACCGATTTTAATGGTGCTTATTGTTATTCTAATCAGCAGACTGAATGGAGTTGGGATTTTGGTCAGGCTTTATTAGATGCTAAGGATGATATTTGGGATTTTGTTTTTAATAATTCTTTTATGGATTGGGTTAATAATGATGTTTTAGGTATTGTAGGTGGTATTAGTATGAGTGTGGGTATAGCTTGTTTACCTGCTTTTCCTGTTGGTACTGCTATTGGCTTAGGTTTGATTGGTTTTGGTTTGTATTCTACTTATTATTCTGATGATTTGAATAAAGGTTTAAATCTTCAAAGAGGAGCTAATTTTGGTATAGATGTATTTTTATCATTGGTTCCTTTTGTTAGTATTGAAGGTAAGATTGTTAAAACGGTTGTTAGTTCTGATGCTGTGATTGGTAAGATTGTTTTATCTAAAGGGGCTTCTAGTGTTTCTAATAAGATTGTGACTAAAAGATCTTTTGCTTTTGAAAAGTATTTAGTTGAAAATGGTGAATCTGAATTATTTTATAATGGATTAAATATAGTTAGTACAAAATATGGTACTTTAGAATCTGCATTTAAAACATTATATGGGAATACCTATCTTGAGCAAATAAGATCAATAGGTAAAGATTTAGTTAAGTCTAAAACAATACATTATTTATTTGACCATGGTTATAATTTAATTAATAGTTTTTTGATAGAATAATTTAGATGTTGAATTATGAAATGTAAGTGATTAATATTGGTT
>JAKSUF010000354.1 GCA_024409145.1 archaeon
CAAATTAAAACAACAAGCTATACTTTAGTAAAAAATGTTGTTGCTACTACAACTTTAGATTTAGAAAAAGAACTTGAAAAAACTAATAATGAATTAGATTTCCTTATTAAATTTAAAGATAGTAATTATGATATAACTGATAAAGGAAAAATATTAAAAAAAGAATATTCTAATTTAGAAGAAACTTATGATGATAAGCTTTATAGAGTAAGACGTAATATTAGTTGGATAAATGATTTCTTCAAAAGATAATCTTTCTCTTTTTTAATATTATTTATTTTTTCTTTTTACTTTATTTTAGTTCATTAGTTTTGTATTTTTATTTTGTTTTGCTTTATTTTACTTTATTTTTTAGTTTTTTTTATATTTATCTTAATAATCTGATTATTCTTTTAATGGGTCTTCAGTTCATATTAAATTAATTATTATTATTTATTTTATGTATACTTTTCATTTTAAACAGGATATTTTCATATTTTCATCAAAACATTTAAATATTTCATAATATAATTATTCAATTAATGAGATATTTAACTAAAAAAGATTTATTAATTATAAGTCATAACTTAGGGTATATTTTTCAAGGAATTGGTTTAGTATTATTACTACCTATTATTATTGCATTAATTTATAATGAAAATACTTATTTATCTTTTGTTTTACCATCTTTAGTTTCAATTGGGGTTGGAACTATTTTGGCTCATGAACTTAAAAATTATACAAATCTTAAATTAAAACATGCGATGATTGTATCTGCTTTAGCTTGGCTTTGGGCATCATTAATTGGTGCTTTTGTATTATCTTTATCTATGCATATTAGTTTTGTTAATGCATTCTTTGAAAATATGTCTGCATGGACAGGTAGTGGATTCACTTTATTTAATAATGTTGAAATTTTACCTTATTCTATTCTATTTTTAAGAAGTTTAGAACAATGGATTGGTGGATTAGGTATTATTGTTGTTTTTGCAGGAACCTTGATTAGAGGTGGAACTAATGCTAATAAATTATATCTTTCTGAGGGTAGAGAAGATAAAATTAGACCAAGTATGGCTAATACTATTAAAAAGATATTTAAAATATATTTAATTTATACTATTATGGGTATTATTGCATATGTTATTGCTGGTCTTCCTATTTTTGATTCTATTAATCTTACATTTACTTCAATAGCTACTGGTGGAATGTCTATTAAAAATGCAAATGTAGGTTTTTATAATAATAACTTAGTGTATATCATAACTATGATTATAATGATTTTAGGTGCAACAAGTTTTGCAGTTCATTCAAGAGTTATTAAAACAAAAGGAAAATCTCTTTTAAAAGATATTCAATTTAAATATTTATTAATTGTCACTGCTATAGTTACATTAATCTTATTTATAATTTGTAAAAGTGTTCCTATTGGAATTATATTCCACGTAATTTCTGCAATTACTACAACTGGTGCTAGTATTTTACCTACGTCTGAAGTATTAACTTGGAATGGTGCAACATTAACTCTTTTATTTGTTTTAATGCTTATAGGTGGTTCAACAGGATCTACTTCTGGAGGTATAAAACTCTCTAAAGTTATTATCTCATTTAAAGGAATTGCTCATAATATTAAGAGTATTATTGCTCCTGAGAAAAGAACAAAACCATTAAAAATTTCTGATAAAGTAGTAAAAGATAAACAAATTAAAGATGCGAGTTTATTTATATTTATGCATTTTATATTGATTGCAATTGTTTGGTTTTTATTTATTTTATATGGTTATAGTCCTTTAGATTCTTTATTTGATGTTATATCTGCTCAAAGTAACACAGGATTAAGTGTTGGTATTATTACTAATGGATTACCTGATTTCCTTAAAGTAGTCTTAATAATTCAAATGTGGATGGGAAGATTGGAAATCATTCCAGTTTTAGTATTATTTAATGGAATCTTTGAAATATTTAGATTTAAACCTAAAACTAAAAAATCAGAAAGAAGAAAAGTAAGACCTAAATCTAAATAATTTTTAGTTTAGTTTTTTCTTTATTTTTAGTTTAGTTTTTTCTTTATTTTTAGTTTAGTTTTTTCTTTATTTTTAGT
>JAKSUF010000355.1 GCA_024409145.1 archaeon
TTAGATAAAAATAGTAAATTTAATATTATGCTTTGGTAAAAAATATTAGTATTGGTGATTTTTTATTTTAGATTACTCTATTATTGAAGTTTGTGATATTCTTCATAAACTTGATTTTTTTAATATTTCTTTAAAAGATACTCAACATAATGTTTTAAGGAATTTTCAGAGAAATCAAAATAGTAATATGATTTATGATTTATTAATTTCTGCAGAAGTAGTTGGAGTTCTTAAGCAGAATTATAATAAATTTATGATTTATTATACTCATCCTACTAAAGAGTCAAAGGATGTTTGTATTGTAATTGGAATCGATGATTTTAAAAATATTAGTATAATAACTAATTTTACTAAGAATAGAGATTATAGGGTGAGAGAATGAATTTTTCTAAAATTAATTATTCATATGATGTGAATACAGATTCTTTATTTGTTTATGTTTCTGATAAGTATGTTTATGATGAATCTGTTGAATTAAATGCTAATGTTATTATGGATTTTGATGTAGATGGAATTCCTCGTGCTATTGAATTATTATCTGCTTCTAAATTATTTAAAATTGATAAATCTTATTTTGATAATATTAGTATGTTAAAATTGGATATATTTATTAATGAAGATATTATTAAATTGAATGTTAATTTAGCTGTTAAAGTCCATGGAAAAATTATTAATGAGAATATTGTAGGTAAATGTCTCAATGATTTGAATGCTCCTAATTTTAATGATGGACTTGCTATTGCTTAGTTCAATTGAAACTAATTAATTTTTATTTTTTACTATTTTTTTATTTTTTTATTTCTTTATTGTTTTTTTTAAAGTTTTTATTTTTTTGTGAATGTAAAATTTTATGGGTCTGAAAAAATAATGAAAAATAACAAGACTAAAAAAAGGAATTCTAATCATTTTTTTAGACTACTAAATGCAAGATGAACAGAAAAATATGGAAAAATAAATAATCTTATAAAATTTCACAGTCTCTTTTTTTTAAGTATGGTAAACTATACATTAAACTTTATTCATTTGGTAAATGTTTTTCTACTCTTTTTAAGATATAATAAACTATGTGTGTGCTTTATTTGATTAATAAAGCTTATATATCTTGAATTACATATTAATTTTAAGGGAGGGTGAAGTTTAAAATTATTAAGAGGTGTATTCAGTGTCTTTTAATAAAATAGATCCTTCAAAAAATGTAATAGAAATAAAAAATACAACAAAAAATTTAAAGTCTAATAACTTAGATCATAAATATCATTTAAAAGATAAAATGATGAAGCAAATAACAAGTAAAAGAGTAAATACGCTTTTTAAAAGATTAAATGTTCCATTTGTTATTAAAAAAGTCTATCCTATAGAAGTAGTTTATGGTGATGTACTTAGAAGACTCGATTTCGTAGGTGAAACAATAAATGGAGAACTAATTAACTTAGAATTTCAAAGCAACAAAGTAAATCAATCCGATATCGAAAGATTCGGCGTCTACGCACTACTACTAAGAATAATCTATAAAAAACAAATCCACTCAGTAATACTACTAACACCCAACATAACAACAGAAAACCTAATCAAATACAATATTAATAATAAAACCACATATGAAATGTTCACAACATCACTAAAAAACTTCAAAGGAGAAGAAATCAGAAATAAACTAAAAAGAAAAATCGAAAATAATCAAAAATTCACAGAACAAGACATAATGGACTTCGTCTTAACTCCACTAATGAAAATAGAAGAAAATATTGTAGAATTCATCAGAGAAAATGTTAATCTAGTTAAAAAAATTAAAGCACTAGAAGAAGACATCATATTTATAGAATCCATGTTACTAATGGAAATTGACAATTTTGTACAAGATAAAAAGTTAAATAAAAAAATAAAAGGAGAATTACGTATGAAACTTAGTATAATTGATGAAATAGTTGACGACATAATGAACGAAGGCATTGCTGAAGGTAGGATTGAGGGTATTGCTGAAGGTAGGATTGAAGGTATTGAAAATACTAAACTTCAAGTTGCTAAAGATATGCTAAAAGAAGGATATTCTGAAGAAGAAATC
>JAKSUF010000356.1 GCA_024409145.1 archaeon
TTTAAATTTTACTTTAGTAATTTTATCTTTATTATTTAAAGCTTCTTTGATTCCTGATAAATAAACATTACCATAACCTTTTTTAACAAAAAATAAATATTTAATAAAAAATCCTAAAAAATAGAATATAAAGTTTACAATTTTCTGAGGCCATGGGAAATTCTTATAAATTAACCAAACATTATTACGTGCAGCTAATTTAATTTTAAACTCATTATAACGACTTCCACTTGTTCCACTACCATAATGATAAACAATAGACTCAGGAATAAAATAATTATTATAACCATAAATCTGTGCTCGATATCCTAAATCAATATCTTCAACATAAGCAAAGAAATTATCATCAAAAAAACCTATTTCTTCTAAAACAGATTTTCTGTATAATGCTGCACCTGCACAACTTGTAAATATTTCTCTTTTTTCCAAGTATCTGCTTTTATTAACTGATTGGCCATCTCCAGATTTTTTAGTCCAAGATAATAAAGTATACTCATCACCAGCATCATCAATCAAATTCCTATTATGAAATTGAACCATCTTAGAAGCACATGAAAATGGATTATCACCATTTGAAATAGCATCACAAGTTGCATTTATTATATTTTCTAAAGCATTATATTCTAGTTCTACATCATTGTTAACTGAATATATAAACTCAGATTTAGCTATTTTAATACCTTGATTAACAGCTGAAGCAAAACCTAAATTATCAGTATTTTTAATAAGTTTAATTGGAATTTTATAGTTAGGACTATTCATAAACTCTTCAATAAATTGAATACTTCCATCTTGAGAATTATTATCTATAATAATAATCTCTTCTATAAACCTACTTTGAATAGCTAATGATTCAAAATAGCTATTTAAGAATTTTAATCCATTATAATTAGGAGTAACTATAGAAACCTTCATTTTATCACATTATTAAAATACAAAATTAGTCTTTAAACACAAAATCAACTAATCTTTTAGTTGCATTTGAATCCAAATACTCAAATTGAAAATCTAAAAATTTATCAATCCTAGTTAAATCAAACTCTTTTGATTTAAATAAAGAAATTAATTGATCAATATCAGAAACTACATTTCCTGGAAGATCATTATCAAAATCTATATAAAATCCACGTTCATTCTTAATATAATTCTCTAAGTCATAAGTAAAAAATACGATTGGTTTATGTAATAAAGAATATTCTGCCATAAAAGAAGAATAATCAGTAATTAACATATCAGAAACAATTAAAAGCTCCTGTTCATCTTGATAATCTCCAACATTTACAATATTTGGATTATTTAAGAAATAATCAAAATTCATATCTGAAAAATTTTTCATTTTAGGATGTAATCTAACAAACAAGATATATTCATCACTTAATTCATCTATAAATTTCTTTAAATCAAAATAATCAAAAACATTATTATATTTAGGAGTTTCTCTAAATGTAGGAGCATATAAAACTATTTTTTTATCTTTTATATTTGGATAATTTTTCTTAAATTCATCACGAATTCTAGATTTATTAGATTCACTCTTTCTAAAATCATCATAATAATCTAACTTTGGAGTTCCAAATGGAATAGTTTTTTTAATATCCATAGCAAAATTATGAGCATAAATTTCTGAGATATTTTTAGAACTAACAAGTAAATAATTAATCCTTTCACCAATAATTTCCATTAATTGTTTATACTCATTATCAACAAAATCATAACCAAATTTTTTAAATAACCCTGAAGCATGCCATAGTTGAACTATAATAACATCCTTATGAAATTTCATAAAAGCCATAGGAAAAAAATTATCCGCTAAAAATACGTATCTGGAAGTAGCTAAATTATACATGTTCTTAATAGATATGTTATCTTTAGGAATATAATAACAATCAAATAATTTACCTTCTTTTGTTTTTCTATCAGATAACTCCTTAGCAATATAGTGAAAATTACCTTCAAATGTTCCTTTTTTATCAGTGATAAAACTTACTTTATTTGATTTTAATGGAAAAACTCTAAATATATTAAAAAACAATCCATAAATTTTATGCTTA
>JAKSUF010000357.1 GCA_024409145.1 archaeon
GTCCTTCTTATAATCTTCTATTAGCTTCTTCTTTATTAACTCTTTCTTTGATTTATTATATTCTTATTTTCATGTCAATGTTTTTATCATTGTTTTATTTATTATCAGCTTATTTGGATGGCATCATGAACTTTTCTAAGAAGGAGTTTTAATCTAATTATCTTTATTATTATTTATTGATAAAGTCAGAAGATTTGCTAGACTTGATTAATGAAGATAAAACTCTAGTAGAGTAGTTCAATAATTTGCTGATTCTTCTGCTGGACTTGTTCATTATTTTCATTTACCTGCTGTTTTATTAGCAAGACTTAATAACTTTTTCCTCGAATAAAACTCTGGCATCGCCTTTGAGCATGGCGAGTTGTCTTTATAATTGTTTAGTGTTGTTCTTTCCATTGAATAAAGCATTAAATAAGTTTTCATTGAACATGTTCAAGAACTTGACATCATTTTCGCCTAATTCATTAGCTAGTTCTCTTTATTTTTCTAAGAAGCTGACAAATAATCTTCTGTTCTATTATTATTACTTATTAATGTTCATTAAAGTTTAGAAAGTGTCGGAATACTTTAAGAAAGGCTTGAACTTATCAACATAATGGCCATAAGAATCACCGAAAGCTTTAATATAGTTCATCATGTTTTACTTAGTTTCTTTCTTGCCGAAGTCCTTTATCAATTTCTTTTCTTTTTTGATTTCCTTCAATATTTCTTATTGAGCTTATTTGCTTTCAGCTTTCTTTTCCATTTTGTCGGCCTTCTTTAATAAGTCTTCAAGCTTGAATAGCTTCTTGGATTCATTTGTCTTAAGCTTATCAATAACTGCATCAGCAACTTAATTTAATTCGTCCTTGTCTAAAATGAATCCAGACTTCTTTGGCTTCTTCAATTTATTGGCATCATTCTTAACTGAGTCCATCACCTTTGTTATTATATCATCCACATTCTCTTTGTTTATTGATTAGCTTAATGGTGTCTTATTTAACTTCTTAATGTATTCACCTTCATTATTCAAAGCAACGGTCATGCCTTAAATATTGGCTTTATCGAACTTCTCTTTCATTTTCTTAACAGATTCTTCTTTAAGTTTATCAATCTTTTCGCCGTTCTTTTATTTTTCTTAGCCGAATTTTTCTAATTATTATTTGAACTTATCGAATGCTTTTTCCATTTCTTATTCTTTCTTTTCATCTTCTATTTGTTTCTTCATACTTTCCTTTATTTTGTCTATCTTTTCAACTTGTTCAGGCACTGTCAACTTCTCTATTATCTTTTCTCCTTTGTTTTCTTCGTCCTTGGCTTTTTTGTCTACTGCATCGTAGATCTTGTTAAGGGTTTCCTTTACATTTTCCTCCTTTAATTTAGATAGATCTTTACCTAATGATTCAATCTTTTCGTGTAACTTATCAACATTTTCATTAGCTTATTCTTTCACTTTTTCTTTGTTATTTTCTGCTTTTTCATTGATTAAGTCGATGATCTTGCTAGTCATGTCCTTTATTTTTTCATCGTCCAACTCTTCAAACTTTTCATTCTTGTAATTTTCTAAGTTCTATATCAACTTCTCATAGGCTTCTTCATTTTATTATAACTTTCTGCTTTATTAGGCTAACATCTTCAATAATCTGGCTGCTTATTCACCTTAAGCTTCTTATTAAGCCTTTTCTTCATATTTGGTCTTTATTTTATCCATGAAGAATGAGAACATGGCTGACTTCTTATCTTCCTTATTAGCACTTTAATCTTCTTATTTCTTTTCCTTTAACTTTTATAAATAGTCCATCCAGCCATCTAATCTTCTAGCTTATTAAGCACAGTTAGATCCGAACCAGCTCTTGAATCTGCACCAGAAGGATACTTTACCTTCATCTAATCTTCTGTATTATTATGGGGTCACACAGTTTGAATCATTCATGCACTTCATATTGTTTGGTAATTCTTTTACATATTATGAACTCTTAGTTAATATTCTTGTCTTATTCTAATTCTATGAATAATCTTTATATGCATTTAACATTTACTTTAATAATCTTCTTTATTCTGGTTATTAT
>JAKSUF010000358.1 GCA_024409145.1 archaeon
AAGCCTTATTATTATAAATATTAGCTAATCCAGCTTGAGTGTTATTATTTGTAAAATTTCTATCTTTAGCACCAATAAGTCTTACTTTACCTAAATTATCATTAATAGAAATTCCTGCTTTGTTATATGCATTGAGTTTAATTTTTTTAAGAACTAAATATTCCCCTGTATTTGGCATCCAACGATATTTTTCTGTACTTTTCTGAGTAAGTTCTTTCATTGTTTCGATTGAAATATCTTTTTCTATAATTTTAGAATCAAAAACATCCCAATATGAACAATTATAAGTATCACTAGCTCCATATTTAAAAAGGCGTCTTACAACAGAATTATCAGGCTTTAATTCTGCCCAAGTTTTTAATACAGCCTGTTTTGATTCTGAGTCAAGTTGAACGATTAAAACATCGCTTTTAGAACTAACTGATCCAGTATTACTAAAACCTACTACAACAGCAACATTTTTTTCATTATTAGAATATTCATATTCAATTATGTCACCTACAGAAATCTTAGAAAATTCAGGAACAATAACACTCATTTCTTTTAATCTTGAAGAATCAATTCTGTATTCAGAAAGAGTAGAATTATTAATAATGCTATTTTCTGTTATTTCACCTAAGTATTCAGAATAATCTTTTAAACTTAAAAGGCCTGATTTTGAGAAATACTTAAAATCATTACTCAAAGACATTTCACTTAAAATACCAGAAATCATTCCCCAGCTATCAGTTCCAGCAGATTCACCTGGTTTATATCTATTAGGGTTATAAGCTTTATTATATGTGGTTTTCACAAATTTGCCTGTTTCTTGAGTTGACATTTTCTTCCAAAATGTTCTTGGTGTATCTATACCAGATTTAACATAAGGAATTGGATAAGCCATATACTTCTTAATTGATCTATCTTTATTATGAATCGACTCTAAAGTAAGATTTGGGAAAAATTCAGAAAAATATTTTTCATATCCATCTTTACTATATTTATTATAAATTTTATTTAACACAGAATCATGATTAAATTCAAAAGAAGAATTATATTCTGGTCCAGAAAATAAATATGTCAAAGCATATTTTGCAAATAATTTTCCGTCAATAAATTCATTAGCTCTTGGTTTATAGTCATTTTGATAAGCATTATAAATTGTTGCAAAAACTGGTAATTTTTCTTCATAACACAATTTTAAATACTCTTTTACAAAGTAATTATCTTGTGAATCATAGAGATTTAATAAAATATTCATATCTCCATCAATGTTTAAAACTCCATTTGACTTTGCATGAGTTGCATATAAAGACATGTAAATGGATCTTGCAATTTCTTTTCCAATTGCTTTTTCTACATCATTAAGAGAATTTCTTTTGCTTTCATCCATATAGGAAATAAAATACTTAAAACAATCGTCATCTGATTTTTTTTCATTTAATTTTTTCTTTAATTCAAGAATTGAATTTCCGTCTCTAAATTTTATACATTTACAAAATGAATTTTCTCCATCTGGATATTCTACATTAAATATAAAAATTCCAGATTCAGAATTATAAATTTGTAAATTATCTATTGTTGTGCCTTCATTTTTTATTAACGATTTTTCATTATTAATCTGTAAAAAACCTAATTCTAACAAATGATTGTCTTCACCTTCGTATCCTACATTTAAATTTGATAGTGAATTATTAAGAGATTTTATATGAGAAATAAGAATTGCTTGAAGTCTTTCAGCCTTATAGTCTTTAAATCCTAATGTTTCATTTTCAGCATATGCTATAGAATATTGTTCAACAGTGGACCATTCTGATTTTGATGCATCCCATATTTTATATTTTGTTTTTTCATCACCATTATCACAAATAAAAAATGCATCATAAGTAGATGATCTTAAGAAATCATTGAATATAATATTTTTATGCAACTCAGCATCATTTGCAACATAATTAATTTCTATATATTCTTCTTGTTCTTCATCCTGAACTTCATATTTAATTGTATATTCTTTTGTAAAAGCTATTTCTATAAAAATAAACATTATCAAAAAAATTACAAT
>JAKSUF010000359.1 GCA_024409145.1 archaeon
TTTTATTTTAACTTATTTTTTTATTTATTAATTAATTATTTTTTTATTTATTTTCTATTTGTATTGTTTATTAATAATTATTATGTTCGAATATAAACAAACTAAATTAAATTTTATAAAAAAAGGGAATCTAATATTAGATTCCACCTCTATAACCTTGAACTTGTTCTCCATCATCTTCCCAAAGCCCTTCTTCATCTGGGTCTGGATTCCATCTAAGTAAATTAGGAATAAAATTTATAAGAATTCCTGTTGCTTCTTCTTCTCTTAAATTAGGATTTCTAGAAAGCATTCTTTTAGCTTCTCTTACAATTAATTCATTTACAGTTATATCTGGTTCTGTAAATTCTCCATTTTCGAAGCAGGTTTTACAGTATAATTCATTAGGACTACCATCTTCATTGCTTCCATAATCATTTCTTCCCATTGGTCTTCCACATGATTGACAAAATCCCATATTTTCACCTCTTAGATATAATAGTTTTTAATAAATTTCGAATTTTTTTAAAAAAAATAGCTAATTAAAAATTAATTTAATTAGCTATAATCTAAAATACTAAATTTAATTATATGTTTTCGTCTTCTTCTAAAACTACTCTCATATTATCTGGGTCTACAGGGAAGTGTGCTAAGAAATCTTCTGCAGATCTTCTTACATCACCAGAAGCAATAATATATCTTCCTGCAATAATTATGTCTGCACCTTTTTCAGTAGCTTCTTCAACTTTATCTGGAGTGATTCCTCCAGCTACAGCTACTAATGAACCAGTTGCTTCTTTAATTGCTTTAATATTACCCCATTCGGTCATGTTACTAGTATCTTCACCAGCTTCAGCCATTTTACTTTCAAGGTCGATGTTTCTGTGGAGTAAAACAATATCTGGTTTTAATTCATCTCTGATTTCAGCTAATTTAGTAGCAAAGTCTTTTACATTCATCATATCGAGGATGGAGTAAATACCTTGTTTTTTAGTTTCATGAATAGCTTTTTCAATAGATTCAATAGTTCCAAGTCCAGAAATAGCTACTGCATCAGCAGTTTCATCAGCTGCCATTTTAACTTCTACTCTACCAACATCTAAAGTTTTTAAATCTGCAATAATAAATGCACTAGGTCTTAATTCTCTGATTTTACTAATTACACCAACACCGAATTTTTTAACGAGAGGAGTACCTGCTTCGATGAGGATTCTTTCTCTGTTAGGTAAATCTTTAATAATTCTTTCCATTGCATCTAAGTTATCAAGATCAAGAGCAACTTGTAAGTAAGGTGGGTTCCAGAGTTTTTGTGCTTTGAATCCCATAATTGCATGAGTTCCTCTGTCTTTTTCTGCTAATACTTTTTTCATACTTGGGTATCCTTCTAAAGCTCTTTTAATAGCTAATTTAGTAGCACCATAGTTGTATTGGTAAATTTTACGATAATCTTCAGCTGCAGGTGAGATAAATACACTTACATTGATTACCCAATCTTCTACTTTATCTTCTGGGATAATTCCTTCAGCTACAGCATCAGCTACTGCTCTACCTACTGCAGTTTGAGCTGGTCCAAAAATTTTACTTGCATCATCTAAGTCACCAACAGTTACTTTAGGAACAATTAAAGTAGCTGGTTTGGTCATTAAGTTTGGTCTAATTACAGTAAGTAATGGAGTGTGTCCAACAGATAATTGGGTTAATCCATTAGCGAATGCAGTTCCAGCAGGGCCTTCTTTTTCACCGATGATTAAATCGATGTGAGCTAATTCATCTCCGTCTCCAATGAGAGCTTCACCTATAAACATTTTATATCCTCCAATGTATAATCTCGATTAATAGCTATTAGCTATTTTCTTTATTTTTTATATAAATAATTTAGATTATTAGCTAAATAGCTATTCTAAGAATATTACACAATTTATAAGACTAAATTCATGTTTCTATTGTGTAATAAATAAGAATTATTTATACATATAATTATATATTTTTAATATAATATAAATCTTAATATTTTTTAGATTTTATTGAATGTATTTTTAATATAATATAAATCTTA
>JAKSUF010000036.1 GCA_024409145.1 archaeon
GTGATTTTAACTTTTTTCATAGTACCACATAATAGAATTAATAGAATTAATAGAAGTATAAAACTTATAGAATAATGAATCTATAAAATTATAAAATTTTATCTAAAATCTGAGAAGGTTCTTCAAAAATTGTGATACCTTCCATATTTTTAAGTTTACGAGTATTTTCAATATCAATTGATCTCATATGCATTGTAATAATTTTTCCTTCAGAAACAGCACCAAAATCACAAATATCCTTACAAGACCCACAACCTATACAATTTAAAAGATTAATTTCCTCTTTAGGAATAATCGCATCATTTGGACATATTTCAGCAGCAGCACATAATTCACAACCATTACATTTATCTAATTCTAATTTAGAAGGCAAAATAGTTTCGATATCACCTTCTACAAGGTCTACTGGCACTATATAAGTCTGAACTTTACCCTTTCCTGCTTGTGCAACTGCATTAGTAACAAGAGTATCAGAAATTCCATAAACAATTTTAGAAACAGTATTTGCAGTAGCTGGAGAAAGAATTAATAAATCATACTTCCCTAAAGAGAGACGACCTGTAATAGGGAATGAGAATTTTTGATTACTATCAGTAGCTAATTCTCTATAACGACCTCCAGTAATAGATACAACCCTTTCATAAAGACCATACATTTTTAAAACTTCTTCAGCAGCATTAGATAAAAAAACAGTAATATCATGATGATTAGAAAGTTCTTCCATAGCTTCTACACTTTCTTTTAATAAGTGACCTGCACCAGTAATAGCCCATCCAATACGCATAATAACACCTAAAATAATAAAAATATCTTAATAAAATAGAATAACTAAAAATAGAGAATAAATAACTTAAAACAGTTAAAATACTTTAAATAGAATTTAATAAAAAATATTAAAAAATCAATAGAAAGATTATTAAAAAATAATATTTAATAAATTAATAGTTAATTAACTATTAAAATATCAAATAAACACAAAATATGAGTATATTAATCCTAAGGAGATTAATATTGAATATATTTGTATCCTTCTTCTTCTTTGAAAGCATAATGGATAGTTTTATATTGATTCATAAATTCAGTTACTTCTTCTTTAATATCAGCATCATCCATAGCTACTCTCTTAATAAAGTTAGCAACTTCTTCCATTTCACTTTCTTTCATACCTCTTCTAGTGATTTCTTGAGTACCAATTCTAATACCAGATGGATCATCACTGTTATTTACATTATCACCAGGAATAAGGTTTTTATTTAATATAACATTATTAGCTTGTAATTCTTTAGCTAAGATAGTAGCTCTTTTAACTTTACTTACATCCATAGCTACTTGGTGAGATTCAGTATATCCTAAATCTTCACACATAACATCGAACCCTTCAGCAGCAAGTGCTTCAGCTAATGCTTTTGCATTCTTAATAGTTTGTTTAGCATAAGCTTCCCCAAATTCTAACATTTCAGCAGTAGCAATACCTAAACCAGCTAAATGGTGAAGGTGATGGTTACTTACAACACCAGGGAAAACAGCTTCATCAATAAGTTTTTTATTTTCAGCATTAGAAAGAATAATTCCCCCTTGTGGTCCAGGGAAAGTTTTATGAGTACTACCCATCATAACTTCTGCACCTTCTTTTAAAGGATCTTGGAATTGTCCTCCAGCAATTAAACCAAGAACATGAGCCGCATCATACATAATAGTTGCTCCAACTTCTTTTGCAGCATCAACAGCTTCTTTTACTGGGTGAGGGAATAAGAATAAACTTCCTCCGAAGAGAATAATTTTTGGTTCTTCTTCACGAATCATTTTGTTCATTGCATCAATATCAATGTTCATAATTTCAGGATTAAAAGGATGTTCTAAAGTTTTTAATCCTCTAATTCCAGCTGCACTTACACCTGCATGAGAAATATGTCCACCAAATGGAATATTCATAGCCATCATCTTATCTCCAGCATTAGCAAAACCAAAGAATGCTGCAAGGTTAGCAGTTACACCAGAAACTGGTTGAACATTAGCATAACTTGTATTAAATACTTTTTTAGATAAATCTATAGCTAATTCTTCAATTTTATCAATATAGATACAACCTTCATATAACCTTTCATTAGCTTGACCTTCAGCATATCTGTGAGATAAATCAGAAACCATAGCAGTTTTAACTTGGTTACTGGTAATATTTTCACTTGCAATAAGATTTATACTATCTCTCATCCAATTATTATGAGTCTCCATTAATTCATTGAATTTAGAGACTTCTCCTTCATATTGATACATTTTCTATACTCCAATTAAATAGTTTAATAAGTTTAATAATAAAATTTATAAAAATAATAAAATTTATAAAAAGTTTTATTATAATATAAATTATATTTTTTAAAAAAATAAAAGTTTTTATTAAAAATAGAAAATAATAAAAAAATAGCTAAATTGATTAAAAAGAATAAGAATTATTAGTATGTAATCGAACAAACAAAAATAAGATAAAAAAAACAAAGTAGAAAAAGAATAAATCTTAATCTACTTGTTTTGTGTTAACAAACCTATTTTGCTACGTCTTCAAGAGCAGCAGAGATTTGTGCCATAATTTGTTCGGTTTTGAAGTGGTTTTGCTCCATAGCACCAGATGGACATGCACCTACACAGGTACCGCATCCTTTACATAATGCTACGTTAATTGCAGCATGTTCTTCAGCACCTTCACCTTCAATAGCTACAGCACCGTAAGGACATAATTCTACACATACTTCACAAGCACCACAAACAGTAGCATCAGTGTTAGCAGTAATTGGTTCAATTTCTACTTCACCTTGTGCCATTGGGATAGCTGCTCTGGAAGCTGCACCAGAACCTTGTGCTACAGCATCAGGAATATCTTTAGGACCTTGAGCTACACCAGCAATGTAAACACCATCAGTTAAGGTGTCAACAGGTCTGAGTTTAGGGTGAGCTTCCATGTAGAAACCGTCAGAAGTTCTGGATAAACCTAAGGTTTGTCTGAGTTCGTTAGATCCTGCAGGAGGTTCTAAACCAACAGATAATACAACTAAGTCATAGGTGTATTCAGTAATTTTTCCGAGTAAGGTGTCTTCTGCTCTAACAGTTAAAGTTAAATCATCGTTTTCGATAATTTCAGCAGGACGTCCTCTTAAGAACTCAATACCGTATTTTTCTTGGGAAGTTTTATAGAACTCTTCGAATCCTTTACCGAAGGAACGGATATCCATGTAGTAACAAGTTACTTCAGTGTCAGGTTCGTGGTCAATACATAATTGAGCGTTTTTCATAGAGTACATACAACATACTCTAGAACAGTATGCTTTACCGATTTGTTCATCTCTAGAACCTACACAGTGGATGAATGCTACACGTTTAGGTTCGATTCCATCGGATGGTTTTACTACGTGACCACCGGTAGGACCAGATGCGTTAATCATTCTTTCAATTTCCATTGCAGTAATTACGTTAGTGTATCTACCATATCCGTATTCGTATTTTTCGGAAGGATCATATGGGTCGTAACCGGTTGCTGCAATAATAGTACCGACTTCGAGTTTGATGTCTTCTGGTTCCATTTCACGGTCGATAGCATTAGGACCACAAACGGTTTCACAGAGACCACATTCAATACAGTAGTTTTTGTCGATAGTAGCACAAAGAGGTACTGCTTGAGGGAATGGAATGTAAGCTGCTTTTACCATACCGACACCTTCATCGTAGTAGTTAGGTATTTCGATAGGACAAATTTCTTGACATTGACCACATCCGGTACAGTCATCTTCGTTAACATATCTAGCTTTTTTGTTTACAGTTACAGTGAAGTTACCGATGTATCCGTCTACTTCAGTTACTTCAGCATAGGTAATTAATTCAATGTTTTCATGTTTGGAAACATCTACCATTTTTGGAGCAAGAATACACATAGAACAGTCGAGAGTAGGGAAAGTTTTATCTAATTGTCCCATTCTTCCACCGATAGTTGGGTTTTTCTCTACCATGTAGGTTTTGAATCCCATATCAGCTAAGTCTAATGCGGATTGAATACCAGCTACTCCACCACCGATAACGAGAGATTTGTTGTCTACAGATACTTTAGAAGCTTCTAAAGGTTCGAGTAATCTTGCTTTAGCAATAGCCATACGAGTTAAATCTTTAGCTTTTTCAGTAGCTTCTACAGGTTGGTTCATGTGTACCCAAGAGTCTTGTTCTCTTAAGTTAGCAAATTCAAATAAAAATTTGTTTAATCCAGCTTCTTCTACACATCTACGGAAAGTAGGTTCGTGAAGACGAGGGGAACATGCAGCTACAACAACTCTGTTTAAACCAAGTTCTTTAATATCATCTTGGATTAAAGATTGACCTGGGTCAGAACACATGTATTTATAATCTTTTGCAACAACTACATTTGGTAAAGTAGCAGCATATTCAGCTACTTCTTGACAGTTTACGACACCACCAACATTCACACCACAGTGACATACGTAAACACCGATTTTAATTTCTTCATTTTCTGCCATTAAATCACCTTGTACAAGTATTTAATTTCTTTTATATCAAAATTTTACAGACATTATAAATTATATATTTACAAATTATCTAGAATCTTTATAAAAAATTTTATAAATAGTCCAAAATATTATCATATAAAATTAAGATATAATAATTATTTTTAAAATAATTATAAATAAAGGTTTCTATTTTATGTGGGGAGTAAAGTATATATAAGATAAATTTAAGGAAATTAAAAAATATATAAAAAAACAACATATCTACACTTGCCTAAGTAAATAAAACAATTGTTTAAGCAAAGAAAAAAATAAAAAAAGAGATAAAATAAATTAACCAATTAAAAATGCAAACATAATAGGCATCGTGATTAAAGAAATTAAAGTATTTGTAAAAATACAATCTGCAGTTAAATCAACATCTAAATTAAAATTAATCGCCAATACTAAAGCTAACATAGCAGAAGGCATACATGCTTCCATAACTCCAACATTAAGATTTAAACCAGAAACAGATAAGACTGATAAAATTAAAAAGGCAATTATTGGATATATAATTAATTTAATAGCAGATACACTTACAACTTCCTTAAAATTCTCTTTAAACCCTTTAAGATTTAATGAAATACCTGAAGAAATCATAATAATAGGAATAGTGAGTCCTGAAAGATATTCAATAACAGTAGTTCCAACATCAATAATAGGAATTGAAAGAAGATTAAATATAATACCTAAAATAATAGACCACAAAGGAATAAAAGTAACAATCTTTTTAATAGCTGATTTAATACTACCATCAAACACTAAGACTAAAATAGCACTAAAAAGTATAAATATAATACTAGTAGCTAAATCTGAGAACACTGCTCTAACTAAACCAGTATTTCCAAATATTCCTTGACACATAGGATAACCTAAGAAACCTGTGTTACCCAATACAACAACTACAACAATACTCCAAATAACTTTTTTATCTAGAGAAAATAATTTAAGAATAAAATAAGTGATTAAACCTATGATTAAACTAGACATTAAAGTTGAAACTGTTAAAATAGTAAAGGAAGGAAGTGCGGAAAGGTCCGCAGTATATAAAGCATTAAAAATTAAACATGGAAGACCTATATTTATAACAATTTTATTTAATTTTTCGGCATCATTTGAATCTAAAACATCTAAATAATTAAGTAAGACACCGATAAGAATCATACAAATAATAGAACAAATAATAGTTAAAAATCCCATAATATCACTAATTTAATATGAATTATACTTTATTAAAGAATAATATTATAGTATATTAAAAATGATTAAAATATTTTATGATAATACTAGAAAATAAGAGAGATAATAAAAATAAAAAAATAAAAAATTGATAAATTAGTCAACAATACCATCAGTAGTGACTTTAAATACTGCTTCTCCTTCAGGTAAGTGTGGAGAATCTACTAATCTAGCAATTCTTTTACCTGCAAGACCTTTTTTAAGCCATACTCTGTAAGTAGAAGCGTGACCTAAAACATGCCCACCAATAGCTTTAGTAGGACTTCCAAAGAAAGCATCAGGTCTTGCTTGAACTTGATTTGTAAGGAAAACAGCAACATTGTAAGTATTAGCTATTTGTTGTAAAGCATGTAAATGTTGATTTAATTTTTGTTGTCTTACAGCTAAAGATTCCCTACCAACATACTCTGCTCTAAAATGAGCCATAAGAGAATCTACAATAACTAATTTAACATTACGCCCACTTTGAATCAACTCATTAATTTTTTCAGCCATTAAAATTTGATGAGAAGAATTGAATGCTCTTGCAATATGTATTCTTTGCAATACTTCTTGATGATCTAATCCAAAAGCAGTAGCTATTTGTTCTATTCTTTCAGGCCTAAAAGTATTTTCAGTGTCAATAAATACACATTCACCATCTAAACCACCATTTTCAGGAGGTAATTGAACAGTGACAGCAAGTTCATGAGAAATTTGACTTTTACCAGAACCAAATTCTCCGAATACTTCAGTAATAGATTGAGTTTCGATTCCACCACCAATAAGTTCATCTACACCTTTACTTCCAGTAGTAATACGTCCAACATCTCTTCTTCTTTCCATTACATCAAATGCAGTTTCAAAATCAATTTTTTCAGCTTTACGTGCTGCTTCAATAACTTTTTCCGCTACACCTTCACCAATTTCAGCTTTTACAGATAGTTCTTTAGCAGTAGCAGTAGCTAATCTCATCATATCTGCAAATCCTGCATCTCTTAATTTTTCTGCTGTTTTTTCTCCAACATTAGGCAAGTCTTCAAGTTCTACCATAACAACCAATTCCTTAATATTTAATTTATAATAATTTTTTAAAAAAATAATTTAAGATTTTAATAAATTATTAAATCTTAAATTAATATCTACATTAGTATTCCTTAGAAATAATTTTCTTAGGATTAAGTCTAATCTCTTCATTGTATTCATTGAAATTAACATCTGCTATAACTTCTAAAGTTAAACCTTCAAGATTATCAACTTTACCATCTAAGAAACCATAATCTCCACTTTCTTCAACAATTTCAATAATTTCATCTAAAGGCATTTCAAGTAATTCTTCAGCCAACTTATTAAAGAATGTAATTTGAATGTCTCCAGTATCATCCATAAGCCTACCTGGAATCATTAAAAGATAATTAGGTTTATCTATATCTTGACCACAGTAATCACAGATGAATGTTTGATTTTCATCTTCTTGTAATGTACTATTACAATGAGGACATCTAGGAACTAAAAGTTTACCTGAGAAAACATCAGTAAATGTTCCTCTAATACGTATATTTGAGTCTTCTTCTTCAAGAGCCTCAATATCCTTATGGACATATAACATATTTTGTAATTCTTCTATATCTGGAATAGAATCTAATTCTTTAGAAGATGGTTTTAATATATTTAATTCATTACTTACACTTAATTCATATCTTTCATTATTAAATCGAACACTAGGATTTTGAATCTTAATAGCATCACCAAAAGAATATGGTATATTCTGCATATCCCATAAAACAACTCTAATAGATCCAGTTTCGTCTCCAATATCCATATTTCCAACCCAACCAGAACCTCCATCTTGTCTTTGGAATTTTCTTGGTTCTTGAATATCTAAAACTCTACCAATAATCTTAATATTCCTATCATCTTCTTCAACTTCATCAATCTTTTTAGATTCATAAATCATTTCTTCTAAAGTTTCAAAAGATGGAAGATATCTAGCTTCATTAGACTCTTCAGGTAATCTAATTACCCTAGTTGTTTTACCTGCATTAAGTTCAACTGCATACATACCCATTCTAGTTCTAGCATTTTCAATTTTAAGTGCTTCACCAATATTAAATTGATACTCTGCTTTTTGATCCCAAAATGATACTCTTACTAAACCGGTTTCATCTGCAACCTCACCAGAACAAACTTTTCCAGTAGAACCATCATCTCTTTCAAATTCACGAATATTATTAAGAGTAATTAATCTACCCATAATATCTACTTCTTCACCATCATCATCAATGACATCAGGATCTTGGATTTCACAAATTTTCATTGGAACTAATTTTTGACCATATTCTCGTAAAACAGCTATAAGGTCACTATCATCATCAGGATTAATGATAATTTCAGTATTCCAATTTGTATTAACTCTATATCCAGAAGAAGCATAATCATCGTATTCGATATTACCTCCAACAATCTTAATAATATCTCCTTTAGAAATTTCTAATTTAGTATCATCTCCCCAAAGAGTGATTCTAATAGAACCAGTATCATCACTAATTTCTAAAGATTTAACATAACCATCAGTACCATCTTGTCTTTTAAAAGTTATAGTATCTAATACTTTAGTTACAACACCAAGTAAAGTTACATCTTTAACTTCATTAGCATTTTCAATCTTAAATAATTCCTCTTTGAACTCAGGAATATCATATCTCTTATCTTCAGGGTCAATTTTAGCAATTCTTCCATCCCAATGAGATAAAGAAATTTCACCATTTCTTTCTCTAGATTGCTCATTAAGAATTTTGACAATATCTCCTTCTTTAAGATCCAACATATCAATTAATTTCACATCTTTATTCCATAAAGTATAACTAATTTTTCCAGTTTCATCTTGGATTTCAAGAGAAGTTACTTTACCTTTTTTACCATTACTTTCATAAGAACGAATAGAAGGAACTCTTACAACTCTTCCAATAATACTAACGGTTTCATCTGGAACAATATCACCAATATCAGTAAATACCTCATTATAAATTGGGAAATCATCAATATTTTGAGGATATGCTTCATTAGATTTATCAATAGTTTTCATTCCAGATCTAGGAGACATATGAAGTTCTTTTCCTCCCCTATATCCTTCTTTACATTCAACACCAGTTAATAGAACAATATCTCCTTCATTAACATATTTAAGAAGTTTAATATTTTCAGTCCAAAGAACAACTCTTAAATCACCAGTATCATCTGCAAGTTGAATATTACAAAGTTTACCGTCTTTACCTTTTCTAGAAGTGAATAATTTAGGATTAGAAATTGCCATAATCCTACCTACAACCTGAATATCATGATTACCTGGTTCAAAATCAGAAATTTTACTTACTGAACCATCAAGACTTTCTGAAATTGGTTCAACTTTTTCATCAACTAATGAACCAGTAATCATATCAATGATTGCACCATCATCCATAAATTCCATATCAGCATATTCTTCTTTTAAACTATTAAATTTTGCAATAAAATCTTCTTGAGAGATTTTATCTTTTACTTTTTCATATTCTTCATAAATTTTTTCCATACCAAACCCTCACTGATTATTTATGAAATATCCATTCAACCGCTAATTAAAATCATAATAACTTAAAATTATAATAAATTAAGAGTTAATATAAATTAAAATTAAATTAAAATTAAATTAAAATTTAATATTAATGTTCTTGTTAAGTTAATTATAGTTTAACTTTATAAGTATATAATAATTAAGACAGAGCATCTGAAAAGTAATATGATACTAACTAATAATAGTAACCTCCAAATCAAATATCATATATAAGCAAAATATACTATAGAAAGATTAGTATATAAAAATTCTTATTTATATTATATA
>JAKSUF010000360.1 GCA_024409145.1 archaeon
CCCAAACCCCAAACCCCAAACCCCAAACCCCAAACCCCATGTTACTTATTATATTAAACGGATTTGCTAAAGGAATTTAAAAAAAAATCTTAATATAAATTAATAAAAACATTTTTTTAATTTTTTTTTCAAAGTCTGACCAATACGAATTATTTGAATCTGCTGAGTAATGCATTAGGGTTCTTTTTCTTCATAGGTATTTCAGAAATATTAGCAGAGCTTTAAGCACCATCGAAGTAATAACCGTCTAATGCTAATAATTCCATTTCTAACTTTTGATATTAGGCTATCATTGTCATCTTTGTTATTATTTATTATTCTAACTCTTCCTTATCTTAGTAAATAAATCTTCTGATTATCTTTCTCTTGTTTTCTGGTCTGTACACCTCCATCTAAGTTATTTTTTCATCTCTTACTAACTCTATGTAATTTATTTACTTTTCATATTTGAATATTTGATAGTCCAAAGTACCTAATTGATAATCCTTCTTCTTTTTGCCAGTACTATTTGATGCGCCTGTTGCACCAGCAGCAGAAGCAGATTGAGCAGATTGAACTTATACTGATCCTGCTTAAGCTGTTTAAGCAGTAGCAGCAGTAGAAGTAGAAACAGTTGCAGTAGTTTATTATTATTGTTCATCGTCAAATATCACTTCAACATCATCAGCTTTAATGGTTATTTAGCCTTGAGTGTCCATTGGTGGCAAGTATCTAATGTTAGGTATGTAAGGCTTGAATGGATCAAAATCGAAAGTTAATTGCATGGCTTTGATAATCATTGAGATCAACTTTTCGAAGATGTATTTCTTATTTCTGATTCTAGTATTAAATAGATAGGAGTCAGTCTTAGAGCTTACTATTATTTATAATGACATATCATTATGGATGTTTCCATCATTGTAGAAAATGAGTTCATAATCTACAACTGGCTTTTAATCTTAAAAGAGTACTGTTGATGATTATTATACTGCTCCTTATGTTGATTAAGTCTAATAAAACTTAACTAAGCCTATTGCTTTGGCTGAAATGTAGTTCATAGGGCATTCTTTTTATTTTTCTGATTTTCTTATATTTAATAAGTCTTATAATTATTTGATAATGTATAAATTATTTTTAGAAGCTAGTGAAGAGCTTTAAATACCAGTTTCAATGGTTCCATCAGGACTGACTAATATCAACTTTTCTTGCTTTTCTTTTACAACGGGCTCTTAACCTAATTGAATATTTTCTAATTTACCATTGAAAATGAAAGAAGGTTTTGGATCAAATTCTACTTAGGATACATCATTTATGTATGATTGTAATTCTTAATAAGTGCTGGCATATTTTGCTAATGCTTCCCTGAATACTGACAATTACTAGTTGAATTGTATTGTGAACACTTCGACATCATATTTCAAAGCCTCTTCAAAGAATTTTCTGACTTCTTCATTGTCTATCAATGAGCTCACCTCAAGCTATATATAGCCTCTATGAAGCATTGAAACTTCTTAAGTAAAAGCTGTCACCTCTATTAAAAGCTCTTCTTTACTCATCTTATTCACTTTGACTCCTAAGGTTAATTATTATTCACATATTGTTCCTTAAACATTATTAATATCATATTTATAGATATATTAATCACTGTAGATTCTAGTATTTCCACTTATGACGGCATCTTTCTCTGGTTAGTATTAATGACCATCCAAATTAGTTAAATTGAATCCTTCGGGAAACCCTTTTTTTAAATCTTCTATTATTTTAGTTCTTATGGCTTAGCTTATATCTAAAGATGTTTCAAAAAACTATGCACCATCTTTTATGTTTTGTGTGAGAGTACCCATTTGATCATAAAAGGTTTATTCAAAAAAGTTCTCTTAGATATCTGCCATGTATGCTGAGCTAGCCAAACAAATTAATAATATTATCTTTAAGACTTTCATTCAATTATTATTTTTCTCAATTTAAAAATACAGTTAAAACAAAAGCAAAATAAATAATATAAACTAGGGGTTTGGGGTTTGGGGTTGGGGGTTTGGGGTTTGGGGTTTGGGG
>JAKSUF010000361.1 GCA_024409145.1 archaeon
GGTCAAGTCCGTTGTCTGATTGATGAGGGTTCTTGTTTTTGGTCAAGTCCCTTATTTGATTAATAAGAATTCATATTTGGGTCAAGTCAATTATCAAATTAGTTAAAACTTAACTAATTTGTTTATTCATCTTATCTGTTTTTTATAATTGAATTTAGTTTTTTATTCAAATTTGTTCTTAACTTGGTTTTTAGCCTTGTTTTGGATTATTTAGTAATTTTTTACTTATTTAAATCATATTATATGATTTTATTAATTCATAATTTTTCATATTTATTTTTATTTATTCATTTATTTATCAAGGAGATTTTTCATGTCAAATAATATTAAAATTATCGATGGTGGAATATGTGCTGTTGAGGGTGTAAGAGCTGCAGGTTCAAGAGTAGGAAAATATGGTCTTGCAGTTGTTGAATCTAAAGATAGTGATGCTTCAGCTGTTTTTACATCTAATAAAGTAGTTGCTGCACCAGTTATTCATACTAGAGAAATGATTAAAGGAGGTAAAATTTCTTTAGTTGTAGCAAATAGTGGTAATGCAAATTGTTTCACTGGTGAAGAAGGAATTGAAGATTGTAAAAAAACTATTGATTTTGCTTCTAATTTAACTGGTATTCCAGGTTCTGAAATAGCTACTGCATCAACTGGGGTTATAGGTCGTAAAATGCCTATGGATACTATTTTACCTCTTGTAGAAGAATCCATATCTAAATTAGATAATTCTTCTGAAAGTTCTACTGATGCAGCTAAATCATTAATGACTACTGATACTTATCATAAAGAGTTTGCAGTTCAAACAACTCTTAAAACTGGTGAAACTATCACTATTGGTGGAATTACTAAAGGAGTAGGTATGATTGCTCCTAATATGGGAACTATGTTATGTTTCTTAGCTACTGATGCTAAAATTTCTTCTAGAAATATTAATAAAGCTTTAAAAATTGCTGTTAATAAAAGTTTCAATATGATTGTTGTTGATGGTGATGAAAGTACTAATGATATGGCTATTTTAATGGCAAATGGTAAATCTGGTGCTGAGGTAGTTAATGATGGTGAAATTGATGAGAATTTCCAAGAAGCATTAAACTTTATTTGTATTAGTTTAGCTAAAAAAATGGCTCGTGATGGTGAAGGAGCAACTAAATTTATAGAATGTAAAGTTAATGGTGCTAAATCTGAAGATGATGCTATTAAAGCTTCTAAATCCGTTATTTCTTCATCTCTTGTAAAATCTGCTATATTTGGTGGTGACCCTAATTGGGGAAGAATTGCTGCTGCTGTAGGTTATTCTGGTGCTGAAATGGATCAAACTATGATTACGATAGCTGTTAGTGATGATGAGGGAAATGAATCTATATTAGTTGATAAAGGTGAAATTCTTGCATTTGATGGTACTGAATCTCTAATTAATGCTGAGAAGATTATGCAAGAAAAAAATGTAAATATTTTTGTAGATCTTTATCAAGGAGATTTCACAGCTACTGCATGGGGTTGTGATTTAACTTATGATTATGTTAAGATAAATGCTGAGTATACTACATAATTTAATGGTTTATTAGAAACCTTTATAAACCTTGAAAACAAAAATATAATTAAGTTTTTTTATAAAAGCTTTTCTTATTTAAAATTATACTATATTTTTATATAAAAATATGATTCATTTATATTCCATTAAAATATAGCTGATTATTAAATTATAATTTTAGATTTATTTATGGCAAGTAGTTATTGCTATGGGCCGATTATTTAACAAATTGAAAAGGAGGATATGATTATGGCTAAAGTTAAAGGTACTAATAGAAGAACCAGACCTAAAAAATCTTACATTAAGCCTGGTAGTAAAAGAGGAAGAGGAGTTAAACAAACTTGGAAAAAATAATTTTCCAATTTAACTATTTTTCTTATTTTTCTAACTAATTTAAGTTTATTTATTTTATGCATTATATTTCATAATGGTTATTTTTAATTAATTTATTATATTGTTTATAATTATATCTAATTTTGATAGTTTCTATATTGATTAGTTA
>JAKSUF010000362.1 GCA_024409145.1 archaeon
AAAAAAGCAAATCTTAATCCAAAATACAAATTTGAAACATTTGTAATAGGAAATAATAATAAACTTGCTCACTCTGCTGCTCTTGCAGTAGCTGAATCACCTGGAGAAATTTATAATCCTCTCTATATATATGGTGGAGCTGGACTTGGTAAAACTCATCTTATGCATTCTATAGGTCATTTTATTCTTGAAAGTAAAAATGATACTAAAGTTATATATGTAACAAGTGAAGATTTTACTAATGATATTATTGAAAATGTAAGAAGTGGTAATCAGTCTGAAATAACAAAAATGCGTGATAAATATAGAAACGCTGATGTTTTACTTGTAGATGATATCCAGTTTATGAAAAATAAAAATTCAACACAGGAAGAATTCTTCAATACATTTAATAAACTTCATCTTGCTGGTAAACAAATTGTAATTTCTTCTGATAAGCATCCAAAAGAACTTGAAACATTTGATGAAAGATTTAAATCAAGATTTGGAATGGGAATTATTGTTGATATTCAGGCACCTGATTATGAAACACGTGTAGCAATTCTTAGACAGCTTGAAGAAAAAACTCCTATTAAAATAAGTGATGAAGTCCTTAAATATATAGCTGAAAATGTAAAATCAAATATACGAGAACTTGAAGGCGCCTTTAACCAGGTCATAAATGTTGCTCGTATTAATAATTTAGAAGAAATAAATACAAATAACATTACTTCTGCTTTAAATAATATTATTGAAAATAATAAAAATAATATTATTACTCCAGAAAAAATCATGGAAGTTATATGTAATGAATATAATGTAACTCCTGAAGAGATTAAATCACAAAGAAGAAGTCAGGATCTTGTAATACCAAGACATATGTTTATGTATCTTTGCAGACATATTATTGATATGACTTATGATGAAATAGCTAAGTTTCTTGAAAGAAAAGATCATACAACAGTTATGCATGGTTACAAAAAAATAAGAGATGAAATTAAAGAAAATCCTTTATTTGCAAACAAGATAGAAAACTTAAAGAATTTAATTAATCCACAAGACTAATGTGAATAGTATGTTAATTTAATGTGATTTATATGTTGATAATTTTTTTATCATTTTTTATTAATTTTTTTAATGTTTATAATTAGCTATTTATTAACATGATTTTAACCATATTTTCACATTAAAATCTAATAAAAAAATGCAGTATTTATAAGGGTTTGAAATACTTTTCAACATATCAACAAAGCCTATTACTAATACTACTAATATCTTTATATATAACATTATAATTTTTCATTCATTTTTTGAAGAAAGGATTTATACACATGAAAATTTTATGTCAAAAATCAGATTTATTAAATGGACTTAATATTGTTTCAAAAGCAGTACCTGGTAAAACAACAATGTCTATTCTTGAATGTATTCTTATTGATTCATGTAATGGAGAAATAAGACTTACTGCTAATGATATGGAACTTGGTATTGATACTGTTATTGAAGGTCAGATTATAGAAAAAGGAACTGTAGCTCTTAATGCTAAGTTATTAATTGATATTGTTCGTAAGCTTAATGATAGTGTTGTTAAAATTGAATGTGATGATGATTTTAAGACATTTATTACTTGTGAAAAAGCTAACTTCAATATTCAGGGTAAGTCTGGTGAAGAATTCTCTTATCTTCCACAGGTTGAAAAGACAAATCCATTAATCATTTCACAGTTAACATTAAAGGATATTATAAGACAGACAATATTCTCTATAGCTGATAATGACAGTAATAAGATCATGAGTGGTGAATATTTAGAGATTAGTGATAATAATCTTAGAGTAACTTCTCTTGATGGACATAGAATTTCTATTAGAAATATTGAATTAAGTAATTCATATAATGAAAAGAAAGTTATTATTCCAGGAAAAACACTTAATGAGATTAGTAAGATTTTATCTGGAAATGCAGATGATGATGTTTATATTTATTTCACTGATAAGCATGTTGTATTTGAATTTGATTCTACAACTGTTATTTCAAGAATTATTG
>JAKSUF010000363.1 GCA_024409145.1 archaeon
AAATATTACTAAGAATATTACTTAAAGAATATTATAAATTATGTAATTTATTGTATATAAAATATAAGAGGTTAAATTAAATGTCAAGTATGGGGAATGTTGCGAGTTTATCAAAATATATACTGACACTTCCAAAATATAAAATTACAGCAACAATCATAACTATTTTAAGTATCATATATGGAATGTTAATGATTACTATAAATAAACCAGGGGCCGATTTATTCCAAATAATCGTTGATGGTGGAGTATTTGGTTTTATAACTTGTGGTTTAACTGCAATACTAACTGGATCAACTAGTCAAAAATGGGTATCACATTATAAAGGAATAAATTTAAAATTAAAACACTCAATGTTTTTAAGTTTATCATCAATGTTTTTCCTTACATTTATGAGTATTGTTGGATCAATTATTGGAAGAATAACTCATATTAATATACCAATTAATTCATTCATACTTGGTTGTGCAATAATGTTTGCATTTAATTTCCTTGTATTGTGGGGAGTTACTCAGATAAAGCTTAGACAAGCTACATTAATTGCATTTATACAACCAATATTAACATTCATATTATTTGCAATAATTAATGTAGGTGGAATTAGATTTCAATTTAGTATTATAGGTAGTTTAATAAAATTAATTGCAGCATGCATTATTATTTTAATAGCTATTTACTTATTTGTTAAAATTATAGAAGCACCTATGCAAAAAAATATGGGATTCAGTGTTTTAAAATTACTAAGTTATTTTGTTGCACATATGAACGAAGACCTTTTACTCATTGAAGATTTATTTGAGGGTGCTGGGGAAACAATTGATACTCTTGTAGGAATTATAAGTTTTAAAAGAGAAGATAATACAAATAAAGCATTATTTATAAGTCCTTATGTACATCCTGGACCTATCGGAGATATTGGTGGAGGAAATATGCCAACAATTCTTGCAAATAGATTTAATGAATTTACTATGGTTGCACATGGACCTTCTACTCATGATTTTAATCCTGTCTCAATAAAAGAAATTGACAAAATTGAAAATGCAGTGAATAATGGATTAAATACTATAACTTATTCAACTAAAGCTAGTGAATTTAAAAGATATAATTATAAAAAAGCAAACATTGGAGTTCAATTTTTTAATGAAGGAATGATAATGCTATCTACATTTGCTCCATCAGGTAGTGATGATATTGAATTTAGTGTAGGATTATCTATAATGCTTGAAAGTCAAAAATTATTAAACACAGAAAATAATATTGTTGTGGATTGTCATAATTCTTTTAATGCTGAAAAAGGAGGAGTATTGCCTGGAAATCCAGAATTATTCCAATTAATTGAAACAGTGAGCGAAATTGAAAAAAAAGACTTAGAATATCCAATCAAAGTAGGATGTAACCAACATGATTGCTTCGGATTAGGTAAAGAACAAGGAATTGGAGATAGTCAACTTAAAACTATGGTTATTGAAGTTAATAATCAAAAAACTGCATATTTATTATTTGATTCTAATAATATGGAACTTGGTTTTAGAGAAAGAATATTAACTGAAATTAAAAAACTCGAAATAGTTGATGAAATTGAAGTTATGACAACAGATACTCATTCAGTTAACACATTATCTAATGGATACAACCCAGTAGGAATAACTGAAAAAGAAACTATAATCAAATCAATTGTTCAATCTATCAATTTAGCTATCGAAGACTTAGAACCAGTAAAAGCAGGAACTAAAGTTGAAAAAATAGAAAATATTAAAACATTTGGTCCAAACAAATCTACAGAATTAATATCAACAATTAGTTCCACATTATCTGTAACTAAAATTGTATTCCCAATAGTGTTCTTAATATCTATTATTTTAATATTAGTTTGGGTATTTGGAGTACAAATAACAGTTGGTTAAGTAATCAATAAAGGTTAAGATATTTATATATAATATCTAACCCTATTTTTATTTTAAATTAATTATCATTTAATAAAATTAATAAACTACTAATTTTAATTAAAA
>JAKSUF010000364.1 GCA_024409145.1 archaeon
TGGGTACATTAGTAAGTTAATAAAATTAGTAAATTTATAAGAAGATTAATAAATTAATAATTATTTAATCTCTAATAAATTTCTTTTATTTCTAAGAAATTTATTATATTATTTAATAATAATTTATTAATTCTTAATTTTAATTTCTACTATGAACTTTATATTGTTATCTTTTTTTATATCTTCGTTTTTTATTTGGTTTTTGATATTGGTTAGTATATGGATAATAATCTCTGTTTCTAAGACTTTGATACCTAATTTTTTTCATTTTTCTTTTATTTTTTATCTTTTTAATAATTAAGACTATTCCTAAGATAACAGATATAACTGCTACTATTGGGATTATATCGAATAGTATATTATATTTATATTTTGTAAATTCCATTTCTCTTGGGAAATTCATATGACTTGCATCAGTTTGGTTTTCAGTTAATAATGCGAAATTATAAACTAAATCATAATAACTAATTCTTGCACCTTCATAATCTATAGAATTTGGTGCTTTTTTATGTTCATTCATGTAATCCACTACAATATCTGCCATAGTAGCATAATCATAAAATGAATAATATTTTTTAGTGAAGAATGAATAATCTTCTGGATTATCTGGATTTTCAAAATTTCCTGGTTGAGATAATCCATATCCTACTAAATATGATGCACTCATATATAATGCTTGAGGGGTGGTATAATAACTATATCTATCTGAAATTTCTTCTTCGGAGTTATCTACTATTTCTTTTGAAGTTTCTGCAAGATATCTTGGGGATATCTTATGGGTTACTATTAAATCAGTATCTAATACTTGTGATTTAATATTATTTGATTTTATTTGATTTATCACTGAATTAGCAATATATTCACATACTTTATCGCTGTATTTTAAATTTCCATCATCTGTTTCATCTGGAAACTCTTTATTTGGTTGTAATAAAATAACTCCTGAGTCTGCTAAAAATTTTCCAGGAGAGTTAATAGCTGCAAATGATTCAACAGACCAGTTATCATCATATGCTCTTCTTAAGAAATTTAACTGGTTTAAGTCAAGAGAACCTGCATTTACAAATATAAGTTTCATTGGTGAATTAACTGAGAATATCCCTAGTTGTTCTAGATTTCCAGCACAGGGATAAGCTATTGTAACAGAGTAATCACAACCTGATGCCATAGCTCTAGTTCCTTCTCCAGGGTTAGATGCATCATTATCTATTATTACTTGAATTGATCCATCAGTAGTTTCTTCTATATACTTTGCTATTTGATTTAACATATGAATATCTTCATCATGTCCAAGTACATTATCTGAAGTTAGAAAAACGGAGGTTGCAGAAACATCTTCTGCAAGTATTGGACATATTAATATTAACATTAATAATGTTAGTGTAATGAATTTTTTCATATTGCTTTCCTCTTTTATTTTAGCTATTCTCTAGGTATTTTTTTATTTTTTTAAAGTTGTATTTACTAATTAGATAAATATTTAAAGTTAATTAATTTAAAGTTAATTAATTTAAAGTTATTACTTTAGATAATTAATTTAAAATCATTAATTTCGATAATTAATTTAATAATTTCTTTAAAATAATAACTTAAGATCATAATTCTTCATTTTGTTCTTCAAGAATCCATTTTAAAGTATCTAATCTGATGTCATTAGTCCAAATCATTGCTTGGAGTTTTCTTTTTTCAACTAAATCTTCATTTAAACTAGCATTTTCATAGTTTAATTGTAATTCTGCAGCTCTATCTTCAAATTTTTTAACTAAGCTTCTTATTTTTTCTTCTTTTACATTTACTGTACTTTGTAAAGTGATTAATTGTAATTCTGATCCTGCAAGAACTACTTTAAGTTCATTAGATATGTTTTTTTCTTCTTCTGCCTTTATTCCTTTTACAGTTTCACTTAAATCTTCTATTTTCTTGTTAATTTCTTCTTTGCTTAACATTTTAATTCCTCTCATTCTATAAAATCAGATATCTATAATTTTAATATTTCAAGTAAATTGT
>JAKSUF010000365.1 GCA_024409145.1 archaeon
ACCCCAAACCCCTATAATTTTATTGAGAATTCTGAATTTTTTTTTCCTTAATTTTTTTTTAAAATTTTAACGATAATTTAATGAAATCAATATAGACATTATTAATAATATTATTATTAATTCATATTTAATACTAATAGAATTGTAATAGAACTTTGATGAACGGATACTTTTTAGAGGGATTAGTCACCCCAGATAATACCAAAAGTCCTTTATTCTTATTGGGTGATTAATCAAATTGCTGTACATAATAAGATTTAATAGATTTATTAGAGGATTATTAAGTAAATGTTTAACCTAAATTAAATTCATATCAAGAGAATGTTATTTAATCATTGAAAAAATTAAAATCATTGAATACTAAAGTATTATCAGTATAGTTAAATAGCACAGATATAGGCGAAAAATAAAAATAATGTTTAGCTGCTAAAAATAAACTTGAAAGCTTCGAATTTGATTAAATGATCGACAAAATCAAAAAGAGCATCATTCCAATGTTCTAATAATTCAAAAAGATACATTAATCTTTCTATGCTGTTTTATGTGATTTGACTGCTCATGATAATATTTCCTTGTCTACTAGACAGGTCTAAGTTAATTCTTCATTCTGCCTTAATATATTAAAGAATAATAAGAACTATATTTATTCTCTGAATGTTGAATTACTTAGATTCTTCAAATTAGCCTAAGAGTACTTAGATTGTATTGTCTTCGATAATGCTTATGGACTCAAATACCCATACTAAGAAAAATAATAACTAAGAAATTATTTCGAAACCTGCTACAATAATATCTCCTCTTCCAAATTAAGTGAAGAATGTTAAACTATTTGCTCTCATTTATATTTAGGCAGAATTTCACCTTTATTTGAAGGAGACCCAATATTCATTAATGAGTAAGTTTAATACTTCGAAGAATTGATCTAGAAAATAAAGGACAGTCTCAAATTAAAGGAAAATGAGAAGGAAGACTTCAATCCCGATGCTTTCTTGAAGTAAATGAATTACATTGCTAAATAATATCAAGATAAAAAGAAGGAATTATACTCTAAGCTATAATTCCAAGGATTGTTCAGCGAAAAACTAGAAAATCAAATTTAAGAAGAAGAAAAGAAAGATGAAGACAAAAAAGATGATAAGAAAGATGATGATGATAAAAAGGATAAAAAAGATAAAAAGAAGAAAGATAAAAAGGATGATAAAGGTGATGATAAAAAAGATGAAAAGAAAGATGATAAAAAGCCAGAAGATAAAAAAGATGATAAGAAACCTGATTAAAAGGCATAAACTAAAAGATAATTATAAGAAGGTTAACCTGATGATTAAAGTGCTGATAATTCTCCTGATAAAGTACCTGAAAAAGTATTATAATATTACAATTCATTATATAAGAATATTTAAGATGGAATGGCATTCGATTAAAATTCCAAGGAAATAAACAAGACTTGGATTTATCCATTAGACATTTCAACATACAAGATGCAATAAGTATAAGGTAAAGGAATAGATCTATTTAATTATATTGATACAGTTAATTTCGATATTAGTAAAAATGACTTTGTGAAATTATTTAAGAAAGCTAAAAAATAAGTTAAGATAACACCACAACTATAAATAATACTTAATGAACTAAATGAATAATTTGATGAAATGTTAGCCTTAGGATTAAATGGTGAATTCGCTTCTAAGTTGCCAGTTGAATATACAAATCCAAATGAAGTTAAACTTAATGATACCAACACTACTATGAAGCTAGATGATGTAGAAAACTTTATTGCCTTTATAAACCCAGACAAATTATACTTTAAAAATCAACCACCAAAGCCTGCTACTGAAAAGCCAAAAGAGGAAACTAAAGAAGCTAAAGCTAATATTGTTTGAGCTAAATTAAAAAATTATTAAATTTTATTTTATAGTATCCCTTTTAAGTTTTTTCTAGGTTTTCTTATTTAAAATTATTAATTTGGGGTTTGGGGTTTGGGGTTTGGGGTTTGGGGTTTGGGG
>JAKSUF010000366.1 GCA_024409145.1 archaeon
CGTATTGTGGCAAGTTTTCAGCCCCTTTTATATTGATAATTTGGCGGCTTTCAATAGGGCTCAAACATCTCAATGCTACTCTATTTGTAAAATTCAAAACCAATGTTGACGGAATAACAATTCGTGACGGGCTTTGAGTACATGCAATTATATGTATTTTTGCAGCCCTGGACAATTGCAATAATTTTTGTAGTTTGTTTTGAATTTCTTTTGCCTGTGGGCTGGTCATAAGGTCCGCTAGTTCGTCAATTATTATATATATAGATGATCCGTTGTATTCTTTTAAACCTGTATTTTTTATAATACTATATCTATACATCATGTTATCTATAGCATAATTTAATACATTGATTGTATCTTGTACATTGTCCGCATATTTTAAAACTTGTGGTAATTTTCTATATTTATTTAGTGCGATTAGTTTGGGATCTATTAAAATCAAATTATTGTTAATATCACAGCATGTCAAAATATTATAAATAATATTATCAAGTAAAGTGCTTTTACCACTTCCAGTTGTGCCACCGATTAATGTATGCGGACTGTTTAAAATATCTTTAATTAGTGGATCAGTTATTGTGCCGCCTGGGTGCATATAGTAACGGCTTTTTTGTGGCTGTGGCTGTTTTGGTATATTGCTTTTAATAACTTCCGTTGTATTATCCTTTTTATAATTAATATTTACATTATTATTTCTTGATCTAAAAAACATAATTTTACCACCTTTTTATTATTTTACTATTAAATAGGGGACTAATTAAAGCCCCCTTTTTATTATCTAATATAAAAAGCTATATATAAGCCCGTTTCATTATTGCAATTATAACTTGTAAAATAATTACATAATTTTTCAAAATCTGCATATTGTCCGTTCAAAAATTTACTTTCCCATATTCCTAGACAATAAAAATTATTATCTGGATCAAGTTTGCATGGAATAAAGTATATTTCGCCGCCATTGTCATATAGCTTTTTAGCCGCTGTTTTATTTATTCTTTTATATTTTCTGGAATAATTAACCATGTTTTACACCTCTTTTTTAATTCTCTTTTTTACAATTTTTACAGGATATTTTATATTTTTTCTATAACATTTTAATTGTTGCATGGCTTCTTTTTTGCTGTATTCTGTTAGTTCTATATCATAACCATAACCATAATCAATTAATAATTGCCATGTGTCTATAGTTTTTCTAATATATGCCATATTTGTTCACCCCTTTTCACACTATATAAAAATAACTTTTTTTGATATCTGGTGCATATCGATGTGTTGCTATACAATCAAGTCCTATAATATGTTTATTGTTCATTAATGATTTTTCGTTATCTGTTAAAATTCTATCAAGTAAAATTCTTGTACCTGTTTTACCTGTTTTCATTTTTACATCTGAAAAGTCTATAATATCCATTTTTACAGTATCTGGTAATATTTCCATAATTTTAGCTATATTCATATAAAAGCCCCCTTTTTTTATTAGTCGTTATAAAATGCCTTTTTTGCGTTGTTTTCAAAACAATTAATAATATTATTAATATAATTAATATCATTATTTTTTAAGGCTTTATAAGTTTTAACGGCTTCTTTTTTAGTTGTGCCATATAACCAGCAAAAAGCGTTTACAAATCTATTTTCCATATATAACCCCTTTTTTAATCTTCTATAATATATATATGTCTTACGGCGTTGTTATAAGTTGTTATTATTGTTCTTGTTCCATCATAATTACATCTATCTTTTATGCTGGTAATGTATGTACATTTATGTATTTTTTTGTGTAGCAAGTCATCTGCTAAACTTTTATATATTTCTTCTTTGTTGTATTCTGTTCTAGTTGTTTCGTATGATCTGCCATTTTTAACTTCTATTGTCATCTGTTCTTTTCTCATATTGTTTTACCCCCTTACCAATTAAAATAATTTTGATTACCCATATTAGCGGCTACTTTATAGCAAAATGTTGTTTTTGTTGCTGGTATACTTACCCATGTTT
>JAKSUF010000367.1 GCA_024409145.1 archaeon
CTATAACTTTATAAAGAATTAAAAGTATATAATATAATATTAAATTTAATTGATTAAATAACAAATAAGTTATTAAATTTAATTAAATATGTATTTAATAATATATAGGAGAAATAAAATGAACTTAGCAAAAATTGCAGCAATATTCATTATATTAATTATGGTTTTCAGTGCAGTAGCTAGTTTTATTGTAATGAGCATGGGATAAATAAGTAAAATATAACTAATTATAATTATAAATATTATAAATAATTGGAGGAAAAAATATGGCAAAATATAATATTGGAGCAGTAGTAGCTGAATTTAATTATGATATTACACACATGATGTTAGAACTTGCTAAAGAAGAAGCAAAAATTCGTGACTGTGAAATTACAAAAATTGTAATGGTACCAGGTGTATTTGATATGGCACTTGCTATTAAAAAATTAACCGAAGCAGACATGGATGAAGATAAAGACCTTAACTTAGATTGTATTATCACTTTAGGTACTGTAATCGAAGGTGCAACTGACCACGATCAAATCGTAGCACAACATGCTTCTCGTAAAATTGCAGATTTAGCATTAGAATGGGGTAAACCTATTTCCCTTGGTATTAGTGGACCAGGTATGACTCGTTTAGATGCACACAGAAGAGTCACTTATGGTAAAAATGCAGTAGAAGCTGCTGTAAAAATGTGTGACAGATTAAAAGATATTTAAATACTTAATACTCAAATTATAATGTAAAAGTAGTATTAAAGAGTATTAAATACTAAATTTATTATTATATTATGTGTAATAGCTAATTTATAGCTATTTACTTACTTTTTTTATTAAATATTACTATATTAATTATTTTTAGATGATAGTATGGAAATTTTAAAACCTGAAGAATTAAAGGAAAAATTTAATGACCCTTGGATTGCACCATATCAAAAAGTAATTACAATGGCAGATGGAGATACAGTAGAACTTATTGAATATCATCCATGTCCATCTGGTTCTAACTGGCTATTATATCAATACCAACATAGTAGCGAACTTATTGTTAAAGCTAAAAGAGATGGAAATAAACATACTTATATTTGTAAAACAGGAAAAAAACCTATTGATCTTAAAGCAAGTATAAATGCTGCAGGAATTGAAGAAGTAACTATTGATGAAGAAAAAAATGAAGTTAGAGTTACACATGGAGGTCTTGCAGGAGCTGGTGTTGGAGCTGGTATGTGTAGAGGAATGGGTGAAGGTGTAAAATATGTAGAACTCCTTGAAGTAGGAGGCGGATGTAAACCTGGAAAAGCTACAGTTGTAACTCCCAAATATGAAAAAGTAGTTATTGGTATTGATGATACTGATACTAAAGATGCAGGAGCTACTTGGACTATGGCTCATAATATAGGTCTTCAATTACAAAAAGAAGGTTTTGAATATCTTGATCATATAATTATTCAATTATTCCCACATAACCCCCATAAAACTCAAAACTGTGTTTCAATAGCTTTAACCTTCGCAGTTATGGAAGATAGAAAACAAGAACTTATTGACCGTACTATTGAAATTCTTAAAGAAGATACATTATCTGATAAAACATCAGTAGCTATTTTAGAAGGAATTGGAGTTCCAGAAAAACTCAGAGAATATTCAATAGCTACAAAAACTGGAATGATGGATGTTGAAACTGCAGAAAAACTTGCAGAAGAATTAGATATTCCATTAATAGCAGTTACTGGAGATCAAGGAAAAGTAGGAGCTTTAGCTGCTCTTGGACTTCACGATGATGTAGATGAAGCTGTGAAAGTTTATTATTAAACTTTCCTAATCTACCAATAATAGATGAAGATATAAAAAGTTTATTATTAAACTTTTTAAATCCATCAAAACTAAACTTATAAAAGTTTATTATTAAATATCACTTATTTTATACTAGATAATAATTGATAAAATTGCAATGTCACATCCTGAAATTTCATTCAGGTTTATTCG
>JAKSUF010000368.1 GCA_024409145.1 archaeon
TAGAATCTTATTGTGAAAGTTCAGTATTTTTAATATATTTAGTTTATTTTATGAAAATTCTCTTAATTTATTTATTATTTAGTGATATTATGGCATTAATTTTAATACGTGGTGAAAACAATTCAAAATTACTTAATGCAATTGCAGATATAGAAAGACATGCAAATTTAAATTTAATTACCAAACCCAAAAAGATAGATGCTAAATTTGCAGATACTATTGTAGAAAAGATTTTAAAAGCTCCTTTAAGAAGTAAATCTAATGTAGCTACTGCATTTCATGTAAAAGAAGATATTACTGTTTCTATTTTACAAATTAAAAAAATTCATCCTCCGGCTCATGTAGTTGTGGTAAGTAATGAGTATGAAGGTTATTCTGAGTTAAAGAAACAAGTTTCTACTTCTAAAATATTTAAAGGATATTATTCTAATAAATCTAAAGGATCTAAGTTAAAAGATTATAAAGTAAGTGACAAAGATAAAGAGAATAATAAATCTTATAGAGTATTCTTTTAGTTAGATTTATTTTACTTATTTTATGGAAGTTTCGTTTACGATAACAGTTTCCAAATATTTACATTTTTTCATATATTTTCTATTTTTGATAAATTCTTTAGTTTATTTATAAATTTTAGTAAATTTATTGTCTAAAAATAATAAAATATAAAAACAATCAAATTACATATAATTTATTATGAGAAAAAATGAAGCAAGAAGTTGTGAAATTTGCGGAAAACCAATTTTAACTAAACCATTAAGAGTTAAAATTGATGGTGCTGTATTTGAATGTGTTTGTTCTGAATGTTCAAAATTAGGTAAGGTTCAAAAGCCTCCTGCTACTTCAAGAGTTAGAAAAAGCAGTAAACCTAGTAATGGACAAGGTAAACAAAATAATTCCAGAGGTGGTATGTCTCAAAGAGTATATACTAGAAATAGTGAACCTATGGATGATATTGTTGAAGATTATGGTCTTATTGTTAAACAAGCACGTGAAGCTAAAGGTTTTTCTAGAGAAGAATTAGGTCAAAAGATTTATGAAAAAGTTTCTGTTATTAACAGAATTGAGTCTGGAAAAATGGAACCTGATTTAAAATTAGCTAAAAAGCTTGAAAAAACTTTAAACATTACTTTAATTGAAAAATATAATGAAATTGATTTAGATGCATTTAAAAGTTCTGCATCTGGTGCTAATACTTTAGGCAGTATTGTTAAAATCAAAAGAAAATAATTATATCTAATTATTTTTAATAATTAAGAATTTTATTCTTAATTTTTCTTCTATTTTTCCTTATTTTTTACTATTTTTTATATTTATTTTATAAAATTATCTTTTATTTAATCAATATTTATTTATAGTTGATGTATGTTTTCTAATGTATGTTTTAAAGCTACTGGTTTAGTTAATTAGTTATTAGTATGGTGTAATTAGATTTACAATAGTATTTAATGTGATATGATGCAATTTTCAGATTTACAATTTACAAAATCTATTTTAAAATTATTTTATGGGAAATATCCTGATTTGGGAGTTGATTTGATTTCAGATATTGTTGAAGAGACTCTTATTGTAGCTCATAATTTATTTTTTACTAGAGATTTTGTTGAAGAAAATAAAGACTTATGTTTAAAATGCGGATTCTGTTGTCGTGAACTTGAATGTGATAACTTTGATGGAAAAGAGTGTTTAGATTATGTTAACCGTTCAAAAGTTTGTAAAGATTATCCCTTTTATGAAATAGGTCTTGAAACTGGTATAAGTTTAGATGTTCAATGTAATTATTCTTTTAAATTAGCTGAAAAAGTTATTAATAATCGTTTAAAACCTTATGTTGATTTAGATCTTTATGAAATTTAATCTGTTATTAATTATTAATTTGTAATTTTAACTATATTTTAATTCTAAAAGTAATTTTTAATTCTAGGTGTAATTAGTGGTATTATGGAAATTAATGAATTAATTATTA
>JAKSUF010000369.1 GCA_024409145.1 archaeon
ATTTTAACACACAATACTACTTGTTAAAAAATAAAATATCCCGTACCAAATTTTAAAAAAGTAAGAAGAAAAAATAAATTAATTATTTATTTTCTTCTGTAAACTAAGGGTAAACTAATTAATGCAACTAAAATCCAACTAAAGGTAAACCCATAGGTTGCATTGGAATACTAGAATTAGATTGTATGTTATCAGATTTAGGTAATGTTTTATTACTAAATCCATTAGATGGAATATATACTAAACCCTCTAAAAAGAACTAAAAAAGGATTAGTATATTAAAATATAGAAAATGAATTAAAATTTCAGAATTTAAAGATATTTTCTAGAGCAAATGAAATTTTCTAATAAAATTAAAAGATTAAGAAATATAAAGTAAAAAAATAGGAAAAAATTTGATTTTAAAAAAAATTACAAAAATAAAATAAGATTTCTACAAAGCCGAAAAAATAAAAAAAGAAAAAATAAAAAAAGAATTTTCTCATTTAAAATAATTAAATATTGTATATTTATTTATTTCACAAGTTTTATTTTAAATGTTACAGAATATGCTTTGTAATATGAATTACCCGCATATTTAAAAGTGTACTTATGAGTTTTACCTAAATTGTAAGTAATCCAAAGATCAATTTTAGCAATACCCTTAGAATTAGTTTTTATTTTATACTTTTTACCACTTACACTAGATTTCATAGTAACTACTTTATTAGCTAAAGCCTTACCAGATTTTGTAGTTAATTTTACATAGAAATATTTATGATTTTTAATAACCTTAGTAGATACATTAGTAATTTTAGTAGCAGCTTTAACTATTTTAATTGAACTTGTTTTAATACTTGCAGAATAATTAGAGTTTGATACCATCACAGTTACGTTATGAGTTCCTATACTGAGTTTAGAAGCATCATATTTAGCTATTCTATTATCATCAGTAGTTACATAAACAGTTTTATAACTAGATCCAGTGAAAACTTTTAATGCAAGTTTAAGACCAGTAATTGATTCATTATTATTATCCACAACTTTAATTTGGAAATATTTGCCACTATCATAATCAGTTGTCAAAACAGTAGGAATTAAAGTAACATTAATCGGATTAACAGTTAAATTAGTAGTAACATTAGAAGACAAATAATTATTATCCCCAGAATAAACAACACTAACATTATAAATACCTGCACCTAAATCAGAAAGAATAAAATCACATTTCCCATCATTAATAGGAACATTACCCTTCTTAATATCATTAACAAAGAAAATAACCTCACCAGTAGGAACTAATTTACCATCAATACCCTTAACAACAACATCAACAACAGCATCACTACCATAAACAATAGAATCAACCTTAACATCCACACCAACATTAACTTTACCAACAGTTAAACTAACAGCAACAAAAGAATATGAATACTTATCATCCCCACCATAAAAAACAAGAATATTGTAAATCCCTGCACTTAAATTAGAAAATATATAATTACATTTCCCATCATTAATAGGAACAGTAATATTCCCAGTACCATTAACAAATAAAGTAACATTACCAGTAGGAACAATTTTATCATTTATGCCTTTAACAGTAACATCAATAGCAGCAGTTTCACCATAAACAATAGAATCAACCTTAACATCCACACCAACATTAACTTTACCAACAGTTAAACTAACAGTAGCATTAGAAGATAAATAATTATTATCCCCAGAATAAACAACATTAATAGTATAAATACTTACACTTAAATCAGAAAAGATATACTTACATTTCCCATCATTAATATGGACTGTACCATTTTCAATACCATTAATATAAAAAGTAACATTACCTTCAGGAACAACCTTACCACTCACACCATTAACAACAACATCAACAACAGCATCATCACCATAAACAATAGAATCAACCTTAACATCCACACCAACATTAACTTTACCAACAGTTAAACTAACAGTAGCATTA
>JAKSUF010000037.1 GCA_024409145.1 archaeon
TATAAAAAATACTAAAAATAAGAAAATAAATGCAAATAAATATTAAATAATAAAATCAAAGATATAAATAAGAATTAAAAATTCTTAAAAATAGTTATTAAATTAGTAACTAAGAAAGAAGTTAACTATTAAAATTAACTAATTAAAAAATAGTTATTAAATTAATAGCTAAGAAAGAAGATAATAGATTAATTAATTAAAAAATTAATAGTTAAAAACGAATAATTATAATTATATAAATTAAGGAGATAAAATATGCCATTAATTACATCAACAGAAATGTTTAAAAAAGCGTATAATGGTGGATATGCTATTGGTGCATTTAACGTTAATAATATGGAAATTATACAAGGAATTACAGAAGCAGCTAAAGAATGTAACTCTCCAGTTATATTACAAGTTTCAAAAGGTGCAAGAGCTTATGCTAATAGAACTTACCTTGTAAAATTAGTTGAAGCAGCAGTTATTGAAACTGATTTACCTACTGTTTTACATTTAGACCATGGAGATTCATTCGAAACTTGTAAATCCTGTATTGATGATGGATTTACTTCTGTTATGATTGATGCTTCATCTAAACCATTTGAAGAAAACATAGAAATTACAAGCAAAGTTGTAGATTATGCACATGACCATGGAGTAGTAGTTGAAGCAGAACTAGGTACTTTAGCAGGTGTTGAAGATGATGTAAAAGTTGCTGCTGAAGATTCATCATACACTAAACCGGAAGATGTAGAGGAATTTGTAAACAGTACTGGTTGTGATTCATTAGCTATTTCTATTGGTACCTCTCACGGAGCATACAAATTTACTCCAGAACAATGTACTCCTAATGAAAAAGGTGTTTTAGTACCACCTCCATTAAGATTTGATATTTTAGAAGATATTTCTAAAAGATTACCGGAATTCCCTATTGTATTACATGGTTCTTCATCTGTTCCACAAGAATATGTTAAAATGATTAATGAAAATGGTGGAAAAATGCCTGATGCAATTGGTATTCCTGAAGAACAATTAAGAGAAGCTGCTAAAGGAGCAGTATGTAAAATTAATATTGATTCTGATTTACGTCTTGCTATGACTGGTAGTATTCGTCAATTCTTTAATGAACAACCAGATAAATTCGATCCAAGAGAATACTTAAAACCAGCAAGAGCTAATATTAAAGAATTAGTAAAACACAAAATTACAGATGTTTTAGGCTGTAATGATAAAATATAATTAAAATATAATTAAAAACTACAGACAGATAAAACTGTCTGTAAATTACTTTTTTTAAATAAAACTAGCAAATTCAACATATAAAAATAAACTACTTTTCAAATAAAAACTAATAAACCACACCACATAAAAAAATAAACTACTTTTAAAAATTAATAAAATTATTAATAATTAATTAAATTAATCTTCTAACTTTTTAATTTTATTTATCACATATCTTGTAAATGGATAAATAATTATCTCATAAACTGTTTTAAAAGTAGCTTGAGCAATAATCATAATTAACAACATTGTATTAGGCATAGTACCAAAGAATGCTATTGTAATAAATAAACAAGCATCGATACCTTCACCAATGATAGTACTACAAATACACCTACCAAATAAATGAGGTTCATATTTTTCTTTCATTTTAACCATAGAGTAAGAATTTAATAAACTTCCCACTAAATAAGCTATGAAAGAAGCAATTAATATTCTTGGAGTATTACTAAGTACTAAAGCAAAAGCTTCTTGACCATCAAAAAAGACAGGTGCAGGTAATAAAATTGCAATAGCATAACATAATACTGCAACTAAATTCATTACAAATCCCAATAAGATAACAGTTTTAGCTTTACTAAAACCATATACTTCAGCAAGAACATCATTAATTATATAAGTCAAAGGAAAAATAATCACAGCACAAGGTAATACAATATCACCATAAAATGAAAATGTTTTAAATGCAAGTATATTACTTATAATTAAACTTGCACAAAACATCCCAGTTAATATACTATAAACTTCAGTTTTTGTAGGTGTAATCTTATTTTTAAACATGAATTTACCCCATGTTATTTTATTTTGTAAAATTTAGAACATTCAATTCATAAATTTAAATTATAATAGAAAATATGAAAATATTAAACATACTAAAAAATACTAAAATATTAAAAAAATTAGAAAAAGTAAAGTAATAAAAAATAAAATAAAAAAAGAAAAATACCTTAATTAAGAATTAAGGTTTAAAATAGCCTCAGCAAGATCTCCTTTAGATTCTTCTAAAGCTTCTCTTGCAGCATCTAAGCTTACACCAGCTTGATTAGCTACCATTTCAACATCTTCATCAGGAATAACAATTTCCATTTCACGTTCAACTTCAACTACATTTCCAGTGATTTGGAAATTTTCTTGACCCATTACATTCATAACATTAACTTCAGGATCATTGATAATTAATTCTTTATCTTCGAAACGGATAATAACTTCTTGAGCACCATCAAGAGATTTCATATCCATACCCATCTTTTTCATTTGTCTTTGCATTTGTTTTAATTGTTTTGGGTTCATACCAGGTATCATAATAATTCCTCAATAAAATAATAAATATAATTAAAATAATCAATATTACTAATTAGTATTAACTAATTTAGTTAATATAAATTAATTTATAATTCATACATATAATATTTTAATCAAAAGAAATATAAAAACATTATAAAAAATATTTAATATAATAAAGTAACAAAAGTTATTAACTAATAAAATAAGTAAAATTAATAAAAAAAGTAAAATTAATAAAAAAGAATAATATTAACTATTATCCTTATACACGGCATATTTAAAAATATGACAGTTATCTTTCGCATTAAACTTAGTACCAATTAAGTCAAAATGACAATTAACACCATAATGTTTTTTACAGTAATTAGAAATTCTACTACCAGCTAAAGATACATCTTTAATATTAATAGTTAAAACACCTAACAATTTACCAGTATCTTTAGTATCTGATTTACCTTTTGATACTTCATATTTAAAAATATAACACTTATCTTTTGAATTAAACTTACCTTCAATTAATTTATAATTAACCCAATCAGAATAATGATTTTGACAATAGTTACGAATTTTAATACCTGCTGATGATAAATCTTTAGCCTTAATAGTTACAACACCTAACACATTGTTACCAGTAGATTTAAACTCTCCATCAGAAACCTTTTTAAAATCAGTATCCTTAGCAAAGGCACAACCACCAACACTACACAATAAGCAACAACTTATTAAGCATATTATTAAACATCTTAATGATTTATTCACAATATCTTATCTCCTATAACCCAATAATATATACAAAATAATTTTATAACACATGTTGCCAATAAGTTTAAAGAAATGTAAAAAATTTTCTTCAATATAATAACAACACTATAATATAAAATGTGTATTTTCACATATTCTTATATAATGATTAAACTTAATAATATATAAATCTAACGATTATTAAGGCTTTATTTGACTAAACAAGAAAAAATAAACCATTAATTGCATAAACAAGAAAAAATAACAAATTAATTGCATAAACAACTAAATAAACAATTACAAAATATTATTATAAATTAGCAATTCTTCAATTAACATGATGAGAAGAATAAAAAGAAAAAAATAGTTGAAAAAAATAAGAAGAAAAAAGAGAACTTATAATTTAGACTCAGAATAAGAATATGAACAATGACAAATATTAATAAAAACAATAATCAATTAAATATTTATCCAATTTACACAAACTCTATTTCAAAACTACAACAACGATAAGAACCCTAATTTCTTGAAAAAATATCCAAATGAGTTTAAAAAAATTATTAAATAAAAAATTTACAAAACTTAAAAACTAATTAATACTCTGTTTAGTATAATTATCTTCAATATTTCCAGAAGGTGAAATCTTATTTAATATTATTTTATATGGTTTATTTGTACCATCTTTTTTAAATACAAAATGATCAACTCCACCTGCTCCAACTATTTCTGAGTTATTTGTACTAGATACGAATTCTTGAGATACTAATTTAACTCCTTCTGTTTCATTTGATACTTCCCAATGATATCCTGTTGAAGGATTGATTTCTAAATTAAAACTGATTAATTCATTTGAACTATTATTTATTTGATTATTTATATTATTTACAGAATCTGTTTGAGGAACTGTAATAATAAAAATTATAAATAAAATAGCGAATATTATAAGTAATATGTCTATAGTTTTCATAGTTTTTCTCCTTTTTAATTATAATAGATTATTATATTATTAATACTTATTAATATTTATTATTTGATTTTATTTAATTAAACAATATTAAATTTAGTAACTACCTACTAATTTATAAAACTAACTAAATAATATAATAAAAATAAATATTAATTAAAATTTAAAATTAAATCAACTATAGGAGTAAGATTTTATGAATTGTGAACAATTAATTTTAGGAAATATTATTACTCTTGATACTAATAAAATGTTTGCAGAAGCAATGGCTGTAAAAGAGAGTAGAATTGTTTATTTAGGTTCTGAAGAGATTGCAAGAACTCTTTGTGATGAAAACACACAAATTTTAGATTATGAAGATAATGTTATTTATCCTGGATTTATAGATTCCCATTGTCATGGATTACTTGCAGGTCAAAGACTTGTTTGGGAATGTGATTTAAAACCTGGAGAATCCATGGAAGATTACATGGAACTCTTAAAAGAATATATTGAAAAATATCCTGATAGAGATTGTTATAAAGGTTCAGGTTGGGCTTTCTATGATAAACCTAAGGCATCTATGATTGATTCTGTATGTGCAGATAAACCAGTTATTCTAACATCCATTGATAATCATTCTGTTTGGATTAATTCAATTGCACTTAAAGAATGTGGAATTGATAAAGAAAAAGCAAAAGAATTAGGTTATGATTTAGTCCATGTTGATGAAGAGGGAAATCCTACAGGTTGGTTAAGTGAAACAGCAACTAACATTGTTAGAGAAGTTTATAAAGTTACAGTTGAAGAAATGAAAGAGGGAATTTTAGCTTGGCAAGATTTTGCATTCTCTCAAGGTTTAACTGCAGTTGGTGAAGCTTTAGTTGACATTTTGGAAGATGGTGAAGAAGCTTACCATGAGTTAAATAAAGAAGGAAAATTAAAACTTCGTACTTTTGCTTATTATTCTGGTGCTAAATTATTAAAAGAGAATAATTTATATGGTTTATCTGATAATATTATTGAACTTAGTGAAAGAGTAGATTCTGATTATTTTAAAATAGCTGGAGCTAAAATTATTTTAGATGGTGTTGTTGAAGCACATACTGCTTACCTTAAAGAAGAATATACTGATAAACCAGGACATTATGGAATATTGAATATTAATGAACAAGAAACATTAGACAAACATGTTTTACTATTAAATGAAAAAGGCATTCCAGTTCATACTCATGCAATTGGGGATGGAGCTATTTCTATGATTGTAAATTCATATGAAAAAGCAGAATTAGAAACATCTAATTTTGATATACGTAATAGTGTATGTCATCTTCAATATATGGATGAATCTGATTTCAAACGTTTTGCAGATTATAATATAATAGCTGTTGTAGCACCACTTTGGGTTCCTATAGACCATACTTTATTTGATAATGAAGTTAAATATTTAGGAGTAGATAGAGCATGGAATTGTTACCCTATAAAAGCACTTGAAGATGCTGGTGCAACATTATGTTTCCATACAGATTATCCAGTATCTAGAAGTATTGATGCAGCTGAACAAATTTATAGTGCTGTTAAACGTAGAAACCCTAATATGGGACCTGAAACAGTTAAAAATCCAGAAGAAGCTATTTCAGCATATAGTTCTATTTTAGCATCTACTTTAAACTGTGCTTATTTATGGAGAGAAGAAGATAATTTAGGAACATTAGCTATTGGTAAAATTGCAAATGCTACTGTTTTTAGTGATGATTTCCTTAGAGCAGAGGAGTTAAATAAAATAGAAGATATTAAACTTGTTGCAACTATTGTAGATGGTGAAGAAGTTTATAGAAATGAATAATACCCATTAAACTAAACCCCAAATAAAAAAAAAGTTTAAAAACACCATCAAAAAAAAACCACCACAAATAAAAAAAAGTTTTAAAAACAAAAAAGAATGAGAAATTATCTAAATTAGATAATTTCTAATCATTCAATCTATTTGAACTAAACATGAGAAATGTTAGTATAATTTGAGATTTCACTATTATAAGTAGCTAAATCATCAATAGACAAATCAGAAAGTTTTTTATGACCCGTGATTCTTGCAAATGTTTTAAGTTCATCTAAAGATACATTTAAATAATTAGCTACTCTTTGAGCTGCTAAATCTATTTTTAAATTAGATCTTAAGTTTTCATCTTGTGTAGCAACACCAACAGGACATTCACCAGTACCACATATACGATATTGTTGACAAGCAGCTGCCATTAATGCTGCTGAAGCAACAGCTATTGCATCAGCACCCATAGCTAATGCTTTTGCAAAATCAGAAGATACTCTTAAACCACCAGTGATAACAAGGTCAATATTATCAATTCCTTCATCATCCAAATATTTTCTTGCTCTGTGTAATGCATATACTGTAGGTACTGAAGTAGCATCCCTAATAATCTTTGGACTTGCACCAGTAGCTCCACCTCTTCCATCAATTGTAATGAAATCTGGTTCTGCATAAGTACAATATTCCAAATCTTTTTCAATTTTTCCTGCAGCAATTTTAATACCAATTGGCCTTCCTTCAGATTCTTCTCTTAAATTAGAAACTACTCTTTTAAGATCTTCTTTAGATTGAATTTCATTATAAATAGCAGGACTAATAATATCTTTTCCAAAAGGTTTTCCCCTTATTTTAGCTATTTCTTTAGTTACTTTATCTCCCGGTAAATGACCACCCATTCCAGGTTTAGTTCCTTGACCTATCTTAATTTCAATTGCATCAGAATTTATAAGATTTTCTTTTGTTAAGCTGTATTTATTTGGAATATATTCAAAAATATATTTATAACTATTTTTCATTTCATCTTCCAATATTCCACCTTCACCACTACACATTGCAGTTTTAGCCATTGCACTACCTTTAGCAAGAGCTACTTTTGTTTCATAAGATAAAGCACCGAAAGACATGTGCGAAATATAAACTGGATTTTCAATCAACATTGGCTTTTCTGAACCTTTACCTATTACTGTAGTGGTATTTATTTCTATTTTTTCATCAAGAGGTAAAGGATTAAGCTGATTAGCTATAATTAAAATATCATTCCAGTCAGGCATTGTTATTTCCGTAGCCATAGAATCAATAATTGATGAACCATTAATTGCCATCCTATGAATATCACTCATATGATGAATAGCTGGATCAAATCTCATAGTATCTTGAGGATACTCTAAAGGATGTTTTTTATTTTTTATAATAAGTTCTTCTTTTTGACCTTCGAGTTCTTTAAATGCTCTTTGAGGTTGTTTACAGACAGGACACTTATCAATTTCACTAATTAATTTACCATTTTGTTCTTCATTAAATTCATACCCACATACACTACATTTATAAATTACCATATTATCACCAAAATAATGCATAATTAAATAAATTTATAATATAATCTTGAATAGAATTTTATAATTAGATAAAATTATAATATAATTTTTAATTCGTAACATATAAAATTAACTAAAAAATTTTACAATCAAAAATTATGGAAATAATGAAAGGAACACATATTAACAAGAATAGAATAAGAAAAAAGGATTTAAAAAAATAATTAAAAAATAGTTAGATAATAATTAAAAAATAAAATATTTTAAAAAAAAAGAAAAAAGAAAAAATAAATTATAAACTAAGAATAATTTAATTCCAAACTACATACAGTATAATAAGACCCAAGAGAATTCTTAGAATCAAAATTCTTTAAAATTTTTGAGAATTCTAAAATATACAAATCAGCTTCTATTTCACCAAATGAGCTAGATACATTATTAGGCAACAAGTAATTCGCCTCAGCATAACTTACAACTGAATTTGCTAATGAGACTAAATCCTCAATTTTAAAACTTCCATTAATAAAATCTCCAGAACTTAGTGTAAAATTTGTAATTTTAATAGGATCCACATTTGTAATATCTTTTTTATAGATTTTAGAAATAGATTTAGCCATCAAATAAGTAAAATCCTCAAAAGTATAATTAGTATCATTAATAGAAACAAAATCCGGAAAATTATCGTTTATTTTAATATAAGAATACACCTGTGTTGCAGCTTTAGCTATTGCATAAATATTTACTCCAGTTTTATTCACTATCGGTTCAGTAATAGTTTTATAGTAAGCACTTTTGATTTTTAAAGTTTTAGGTAAAATCTTTTTAGTTTTATAATAATTTAATGCAGCTGCAAAAGTATAAGTATAAACTTTAAATGAAACTTTTTTACCACTAATTTTTAAATAATTAGGAGCTATTTTTTTATTTAAACAAGAATTTGAAATAGATTTTGCATAACTAGCATAATTTTTTAATTTTACTTTTTTATTAATATACTGCCCAGTTGGTTTTAGAACTTTAACAGATTTTATAGCTATTTTAGTAGATAATTTCTTTTTATTTTTAAGATATTTTATAGCCATACTCACCAAATAAGTAAATTGAGGTACTGAACATTTATAAGACCCTACATTAATTGTTTTAGGTAAAATTTTCTTAGAATTAACATAATTTTTAAATCTAGTTGATGCTGCTAATATCTGATTAATAGTAACTTTTTTACCAACATTGAATGATTGAAATTGATTTGGAGATTTATAGTTTACATTAAGCATTTTAGGAGCAATATCTACAACTATTGCACCATCTTCCGAAGTTCCACCACGCCCAATACAAAATCCAGTAGTTGCATTAAATCCAATAAAATCAACTATTTTCCCATCATCATTTACTACCCAACAAGTATAGATACCATCTTTAAGATAAATTTTCCCAATATGAACATTCTCTTCACAAATACATATATCAGCAATTTTCTTCATATTAAATCCAGTAATATATCTAGAAGAATATGATACCGAATTATTCTGATTGTCGTTTTGTGTATCTTCAGAATCATCAGGAACATAAACCCCATCTTCATTTAAATGCATTGATATGGAATCTTTAGGATTATTTTGATGAATTGAACTAACAAGATTATCATCCAAATCACCAACCCCCAATGACCCAGAATCACCACAACAATCATCCAAATCACCACCCCCCAATGACACAGAATCACTAACAGTTGTTGAATCAAAATCTTCATTCAAATTAGTAGCTAGAACTGTTGTAGAACTTAATACTACTAAAAATAACAAAAATAATATAAATATACTATTATATTTAAATCTCATAATTTACACCCCATACTCCCAAAATATTGATTAATATGTATATACTATTTATCAATAAATATACACATGTTTTGGAGGACATTCTGATGAAAA
>JAKSUF010000370.1 GCA_024409145.1 archaeon
CCCAAATAAAAAAAAATCAATATCTAAATAAAAATCCTAATAAAAAAACAAAAAAATAAACAAAATACAAAAAGTAAAATTAAAAATAATAATGAAATAAAAAAATATAATAAAATAAGAACAGATGCAGCTGCCGGGATTCGAACCCGGGTTGTAGGCTTGGAAGGCCCAAGTAATAACCAGACTATACCACAGCTGCGAAAAAAAATGCGGCGTCCGGGATTTGAACCCGGGTCTCTAACGTGGCAGGCTAGAGTCTTAACCAGGCTGGACTAACACCGCATAGTACATATCAACATATTAATGTTGTACTTAATAGTATATAAATGTTTCTATTTTATGATTCATTATAGACAATATAAATCATCTATTGATCAATAATAGAAACAAATCTAATAAAAAATTAAATTACAAATATAATTGGAACACAGGAAGCATTGATTGAATACCTAAAATGAAAATTGCAAGTCCACCAACGAATTCAATATGTCTTGCATATTTAATAGCAACTCTAGTACCATAAGTACCAATTAATAACCAACAAATAACTGTAATTAAACTTAAACAACCTAATATAATAGGATTAACCCCAGCTACAGTTCCTTGAGCAGCTAAAACTAAATTTTCTATGTTTCCAAAAATTAATAAACCTAAAAAAGGAACATAATCTTTCATATCAAAACTCATAATTTCACCTTCTATAAAATTTAATCTCCTTTAACTGCAGAAACCATAGATTGGAGACCTAAAATAAAGATTGCAAGACCACCAATGAAATCAATCCAAATAGCATAATTTAAAAGCAATTTTGTAAAGATAGTTCCAACAATTAACCACATAATTACACAAATTATACTTAATAAAGCAAGAATTCTAGGATTAACTCCTGCTACAACACCTTGAGAAGATAAAATTAAATTTTCAATATTTCCAAAAATAATTAATCCAAGAAAAGGAAGAAATTCCTCTAACATCATATCACCCACTAAATTATCTAAAGTTAGATAAATGAATTATATAAAATTATAATTACATATATTAATTATACTTTCTATTATTTAAACTATTGTATTTTAAACAAAACAATGAGCCCCAAATAGAATAAGAAAATAATAAAAATTATTATTTAATAGCTATAGCACAAATCCAATCATATCCGGTTTTTCTAAAGCAAATAACATCAGAAAAACCAGCTTCTCTTAAAACATAGTCCAAATCATCTTCAGAGAATAATTTCATATCTAATAAATCAACAACTTCATTTAATCTATCATTATTTTCATCAGGAACTGCTTCATTACAGATAAATACAATACCATCATCTTTTAAGACTCTGCGAACTTCTTTTAAATCAGATACAATATCTGGCCAAAACATAATAGTTTCAAAAGCAGTGACAATATCAAAACTCATATCATCAAATGGCAATTCAGATACAGATCCTTGAATAACTTCACATTTTCCAGAATCAATAGCAGATTTATTTAAAGAACTTGTTTTTTCTACACTGACTTCAGAATAATCAAGACCATAAACCATCCCATCAGTCATTTTAAGAAAACGTTCAACATTAACTCCACCACCACAACCAATATCTAATATAATATCTTCTTTTTCAATATCAAGGTGACTAACTCCCCATTGAGCTAAAGCTTCATGACTTTTATTCATACGATTTAATAATTGGTCACCTAATTCACCTACTGGTTTACGAGCATTAAGTATTAATTCATCATCTTCAGAAATTACACATTTACCATTTTTATCTACAGCCATAATATCACCAGTTAAAAAAACTTTATTCATATGTAGTTATGAATTTCAATTTTATATATAATTTTTCCAAATATAAATTTTAAAATAAAATTAATAAATGAATTAAATTAAATTTAGTTATTTAAAAAAAATGATGAATCCAATTAAATAAACTATTAAAAAATAGAAA
>JAKSUF010000371.1 GCA_024409145.1 archaeon
CAAATATTTAACAAATATTTAACAAATAATTAAAATTTAATTATATTGATTAAATATAAATTAGTTAACATATATAAAAGTTTCTATAAAAATAAATTGAAATAAAAGAATATTACTGCTTTAAAATGAAAATAAAGAATGGAGAGTCCATTAAAAAATTAAGATATTTTTAAGATATAAATATATCAAAAATAAAAAATAAATATAAATTAATTTTTTGAATAAATAACTACAATTAATAAATATTAAGTTTAAATAACTAAAATTACTTAATAAAACAAATAAAAAAGAATATAAAATTAAAAAAGACAATGAACAACACCAATCTCATCAAAAATAATATAATAATGACAATAAAGAATAAATAAAAAAAGATAATGTATGACGAAAAGTAATAAAAAACCCAAAAATAACCCAAAATTAATTAAAAACACCACAATAAAAAACCTAAAAATAATCCAAATCTAATTAAAAACAGAATATCTTATGAAAAAAAATAAAAATATTAAAAGTTGATAAATTATTTGAATAAATTATCAACAGCTGAAATCAAATTAGTGAGTCTACTTAATGATTTTGAAGGAGATTCATCTGTTAAAGTCTCGAATACCATCGTAGGAGTTCCAGATTGAAGAAGCGGTAAAGTCATATAAGCAGGACTTGTTTGAGGAGTTGGATAGAAATATACCATACCGGGACTTTTAGAAATTATCTTCTTTATCCAAGATTTAACTGTTTTATTTTTATTATCTGGAACAAACATGAAGTAATTATATTTATAAGCTCCTCCTTTTTTAGCAGATATTGATGAATGAATATCAATCAACAAATTATATTTTTGTTTTTTTGCATGAGGAAGAATAAATTTCTTTGAAAGTAACTGTCCTTTTAAACGATCTTTACTATAAGAACCAGAAACTTTAGCTAATTTAATTTTATAAACATAATAACAGCAGTTTAAAGAACTAGCTTTCTTATTTAATGCAGCCCATAATGCATCATGCGCTTGATATTCCCTAACATGAACACCAATAACATAAGCTATTTTTACACGAGAATTAGTATTTCCAATAGGTCCAATAAATTGAACTGACCCATATTTATTAGAACCAAGTTTCACCACATTTCCTTTAGTTTGTGTAATTTTTTCAACATAACAAGTTGTAGGTAACTTTTTATGAGAATTATAATATGCTAAAATTTTAGAAAATGCATAAGCATAAGTGGAAGAATCTACTTTTAATTTAGAATAATAGTGATAAGAAGGCAAATACTTATTATAATAAGCAACAATTGCAGTATCTTTAGCCCAAACTAGATATTTTGCTTTCTTTACATTACTATAAATCAAATTTCCAGAATATGAATTTGGTTTCACATCAATGACTAAAATTTTATTATTAGTCTTAGCATTAATCTGTTTTAAAGCATTAGCCATCAGATAAATAAATTGATTTCCAGTAAGTTTATAATTCCCTACAGTTATAGTATTTGGAAATTTCAAATAATTATCATAATATCTTTTAAAGGATGCTGCAGCCACATAAACTTGTTTAACAGTAACATATTTCTTTATATTAGAATTATTTGAAATGTTAGACACATTAGAATTATCATAACTAGAATTAGTAGAATTTAAATCACTATTTAACATATCTGAGGAATTATTAGAAGAAGAATTAGAATTCTCTAAATCAGCATTAAAATTATTACCCGAATTATTACTACTTTCATTAATATCTCCATAATCATCATTTATAGAATTATTAATAGTGGATTCTTCATCAATTATCAAAGAATCATCAAGGCTAATATTAATATTAGAATCACTATTAGAATCACCATTTAATGAAGCATTATCTAAAGCTGAAACAGAACCTATAGTCAAACATAACACTAAAAGAGTGGAAAACAGCAATAAAATATTTTTATTTAAAATTT
>JAKSUF010000372.1 GCA_024409145.1 archaeon
AATAAAAAAATAAGACTTAAAAATATCTAAAATTAAAAGAAAAACTAAAATAAAAAAGATAAAATAAAAAAATTATATTAAATTTCTTTAAGAGCAGAAAATGTTTGTTCTGCTTCTAACTCTGAAGCTATACCTACAGCAACCATATCAGCATAATCTAAAGTCTTTAAAAAGTCAAATGCTTCTTTAGGTTGTTGAATACCAACAGCTAATATTTTATTAATAATAATTTTTTTATCTAAATCTTTTAAAAGATTACTTAACTTTATTTGATTATCCTCTCTAAAATCATCACAATCCATCATATAAGCTAGTTTATTTACAGGAACCATATAAAAATCAAATAAATTTTTATCTTCAATTAAAGGAGAATCTAATAATTTTTCAGTTGTTTTAAATGGAAAGGATGTTATTAATCCTGCATTAATCCCTTCATCTTTTATTGACTCAAGAATACTTTGAAGATAATCCCAATCATAAGAATCTACAAGAAATTCATCAATAAGCATTACAGAATTATCAAACTCAGATAATTTTTCAATATCTTCTTTAATATTAGCTTCTTCACGAGCCTGATTATAATCCGGAAATACATAATCCATATCAGTTTTACCTAATGTAGATACTGCACTCATTTTGACACCATTATCAATAGCTATCTTAAATGCTTTTAACAAATTTTCATTATTAGCTAAATTAATTGATCTAACACCTAAATCATAAGATTTTTCAATAATTCCAGCTACACGATTAGGATTTCTAAGTAAATCTAAATTATATAATCTAGTTCTATGACCAAAATAAGCATCTGCAAGAAATGGAGCATTTCCTAGAACAACAGAAGGTATAGATTTTCCATTAAAATTTAAATCATCTTTAAAAATAATAACACCTACTAATTTATTCTAAATAATATTATTAAAATGATAATATTTAAAAATTAGGAAAATTCAAAACAATAAAGTGAAAAAGTTAATAAAAATATATGAAAATTAATCTAAAAATAAGTAAAAATTAAAAAAAATGTTCTCTTAAAGAGAACATTAAAAACAATTATACTTCAGAGTATAATAAACCAAGACTTCTGCTGGATAATAAAGCAATAATTGGACTTGCAATAAGAGCAGAAATAAATACTCCAATAAATGGAATTATAGAGAGAATTGCTGCAACAATAGCAATAATGAAAGTACAGATTAATAAAAGAATATACCAACCAATAAATCTTCCAATTCCAATTGATTTAATATCGCTAAAAACACTACCAAAGCTTAAAGCTTCTCCAATACTATTATATTTAGCTAATCTACAACGAGACATAGTAAAGAATATTCCGAAAATAATTGTAATAACTAAGATAATAAGAACAATAGAAATAATGAGCACACCCACAACACTATTTGCAAAAAGTACCTGAGAAAGTTCAGTAGAATTATTTACAGTAACATTACCTAAACTACTTAATGCTCCGGATAAAGCTGCTCCACCAAAAGTTATTCCAATTACTAAAAGAGAGATAATAGCTATTACAAGACCATATACTAAATCAACAACAATAGATTTTAAACCAAAGATAATATTTTCTTTAGGATCTAAACATGGAACATCAGATGATCCTTCAATAGTATTATTAATTACACTAAGATTATAACCTTCAATGATTAAAGCTACAATAATAGCCACAATACTTAAAATAGTAGCTAAAGTACCATCAACAAACTTATAAAGAGATGCGATAACAAACAATACCCCTATGATAAGTAAGATTTTCAAATCACTAATTGCATAGTTAAATGAATCTTTAAAAATTTCTGTTAATTTCATAAAATCACCTAGATTAATTTAAATTTTAAAATAATTATTTAAGTATTATAAATAATTATAATTAATTTATTTAACCTAGTATAAAAGCATTATCCCAATATAAAAATCAAG
>JAKSUF010000373.1 GCA_024409145.1 archaeon
TTTTTTTTGGAATTTTTATTATTGATTTTCTTTTTTTTATTTTAATAAAGATTTAATTTGGTATTTTTATTATTTTTTTTCATTTTTTCTTTTTTTTGATTATGTAAATGATTTTATTTTTTTATTCTTTTTTATAATCACAATCACTACATTCTCCATTCTGAAGAATAATTATTCCATCACATTCTGGACAAGCCCATTCATCCCTATTTTCACTCATAATTCTACCTATTCCTGTGTTTTTAATTTTTTTAGCATTATCATAAGTTGAAAAATTGTAACGTTTTTTATAATTCTTATCTTGTTTTTTGATAAGTTTACATGGGTTTTGTTTGCTTCTTCCACAATATTTAAATTCTTTTTTATCAAGACATGCTCTTATTTTACAATTTAAACTTGCTTTTGTTTTATTTGTACTATCTATTAAACAACCTGGACACCCATCTTCTTTATTATGGCTTTCACAGATTTGACAATTCATTCCACATGGTGCAAACATGATAGAATCTATTTTCTCAGGCATTTTCATTTTCATCACTTTTTTAATGATTAAATTTTTAGTGTTGGTTTTGTTATTCTAAAATTTTTTTAACTTTTTTTTTAATGATTAAATTTTTAGTGTTGGTTTTGTTATTCTAAAACTTTTTTCATAAATCTATCTCTAATCTCAATTGGACTATATGGAATAATAGATGCTTTTGCATTTCCCGGTGCAACAGAATAACTAATAAAACTACATTCCTCTTTATTTATGATTTCTTTAAGATTGATATCATTAAAATCATATGCATTAAATCCTACACTTCTAGCTATTTCTATTAAATCCATATCTTTAGCATAAGTTTCCTGATTTCCTGTAGATCCATAAGCTCCATTGTTAATTACAATCCAAGTTAAATTTTTTGGATTTTGTTTAATAGTTGTAACAATTGATCCAAGGTTCATTAAGAAAGCACCATCACCATCAATTATAACTACTTTTTTATCAGTTCTAAGAGCTAATCCTAATCCAATAGATGAAACAAGTCCCATAGAACCAATCATATAAAATGTTTCATCTCTATCTTGAATATCATATAATTCTCTTGATGGGAAACCAATATTTGCAATAACTAATTCATCATCAATATTCTTAATAATATTTTCAAGTGCATCTTTTCTTTTTAATTCTAATTGTTCTGGTTCTTTAGATTCTTCTAATTCCTTATTTTCTAAAGACTCTTTAATTAAAACATTATCTTGATTTCCTTTATCACTATTTTCAAGATGATATTTATTTCTAAGTATTTTATTATTCATAGATACTACTCCTATATTACCAATATTTAATTTCTAAGAGTATAGAAACTGGTTTTCCCTCTTCTTGAGATTGTTCCCAAGAATTTTTAACATTTTCATAAGCTTCTTCTTTGGTTTCAGGTTTATAATAACTGAATTCCATAGCTTCAAGTATTTTAGCTGTTGATTTACCCATTGGTACTTGTCCACAAATTCCTTCTCCCTCAGTTCCTCTATGGCTCATAATCATAAGTAATGGGAATTCATATAACTCAGTTAATGATTTTAATGCATTTATACAGTTTCCAAGTCCTGAATTTTGCATTAAAATTGCTGTTTTAGCTCCACCCATGTATGCTCCTGCACATATTCCAATTCCTTCTTCTTCTCTTGTAACTGGAACATGTTGTATTTCAGGATCATCTTCTACTAAATTAAGTAGTTTGCTTAAGTTTACACAAGGAACACTTACAATAAAGTTAATTCCTGCATCTTTTAATCCTTTGTAAATTGCGTCACTACTATCCATTTTTATCACGTTATTCATTTAAGTTTTATATATTTGTTTTATTTCGTCTTTATTTTTAAATATTTTTCTAATTAGTACTTTTTTTAAGTTATTTTATTTTTTTTTAATATTTTTCT
>JAKSUF010000374.1 GCA_024409145.1 archaeon
TTAATTATGGAGATAATGTATGGTTGATATTAATAAATCTATTGAAATGCTTCAAGATGATGATGTAAGTGTTAGAAAAGAGGCTCTTAAAAATTTAGATGGTGTTAAAGATGAATCTATTATTGAACCTTTAATTGAAGCATGTAAAGATGAAAAAAGTGTTATAAGATTTGCAGCTGCAGATATTTTAGGTGAAATTGGTGATTCTGCAGTAGATAAATTAATTGAAAATTTTGTTAAAGAATCTGGTTCTAACAAACGTTTTATTGCATTTGCTTTAAAAAGAACTAATAATCCAAAATCTATAGATTATTTTGCTGATGCTGTATCTGATGAAGATTTTGGTGTTAGGAAGATTGCTGTCAGAGCTTTAGGTGAACTTAATGCGGCTGATAAATTAGATATTATTGCTAAAGGTTTAGAAGATGAGGATTGGGGAGTTCGTTCTGAAACTGTTCAAGCTTTAGGTGATTTAGCTACTGAGGAATCTGTTGCTTTGATTAAAGAAGCAAGACGTAAAGAAAAAGATGATAGGTTTAAAAAGTCTTGTAATAAATCTATTAAAAAAGCAGAAAAAATTATGAAAGGTGGAAAACGTAAAATTGCTTCCCGTGCTCAACAAATGAGTCAAATTAAAGAAATTGAACAAGTCGATATTGAAGCAGCAATTAAAGCTTATGAAGTTCATGTTAAAGAGAAATCTGAAAAGGATGCGCCTTATAAGCGTTTAGCTATTTTATATCGTAAACAAAATGATTACGATAATGAAGTAAGGATCTTAAAAACAGCTATTGATATTTTATCTAGTGTAAATCCTAAAAAAGCAGAATGGTTTGAAAAAAGATTATCTAAAATGAGTTAATTTTTCTATTTTATTATAATCTTTTTATTTTTTTTATTCTGTTTTTTTGGAGTTTTTTTGTTTTTATTTTTTTTATTTTATAATTATATTCTCTTGATGCTGTATAAATCATCTCGTCTATTTTTTAATACTGGGATTTCTTCTCTAACCTTAGTTATTTCATCTAAGTCTATTTCTTGGATTATTAATTCCTCGGAATAATTTCCTTGTATTAATGTTTCTCCCATAGGGTTTGCTATTATTGAATGTCCATAAGAGTTATAAGTTGATTCTTCATTTAATGCTGGTGCAACACCAATTGCAAAAACTTGATTATCTAGTGCTCTAGATCTAAACAATAATTCCCAATGTGCCGGACCTGTTGTTAAATTAAAAGCTCCTGGGAAAATTAGTATCTTTGCACCTTCAAGTGCCATAATTCTGGATAGTTCTATGAATCTAATGTCATAACAAATTCCAATACCTATTTTTCCAAACTTGGTATTGATAACTGTGATGTTTTTTCCTGCATTTAATGTGTCTGATTCTTTAAATGATATTTTTCCGCTTATGTCAATATCAAAAAGATGGACTTTTCTATGTGTTCCAATAATATTTCCTTTATCATCAAAAAGGCAGGAAGTATTGTAAATTTCATATTTTTTATCATATTGAGTATTTTGTGTTTGATTTTTGATATTAACTTTTTCAGGTATTGAGCCTGCTAAAATATAAATCTCTTCTTCTTTAGCTATTTTATGAACTTCTTTTAATGTTTCACTGTCTTCTAAAGTTTCACTATATTCAATAAATTTATCATTTTCATAAGGACAATTAAACATTTCAGGAAGAATAATTAAATCTGCATCTTCTTTTTTAGCTTTTTTAATCATATTCCTAGCTTTTTTAATATTTGCTTCTTTATTATCAATTACTTCCATTTGACATAATGCTACTTTAATTTTCATATTTTTCACTTTTAGCTAGTAGTTTAATATTAAATTTTTATTTAATCAATTTTATATTTTAATATTATGTTTTTATATGTTTATAAAATACTGGAGAAAATTAAA
>JAKSUF010000375.1 GCA_024409145.1 archaeon
TTATAATAATTTTATAAAATTTTTATAATAGTTTTTATATAATATAAAATAGTCATAATTTATTTTTATTACGTGATTTTTATGGTTAAATGTAGAAATATTTCTAAAGGAAAAGCTAGTGGAGAATTAATTGTATCTAATAATCCTATCAGTTTCTTAGGTGGGGTAAATCCAGAAAATGGTGAAGTAATTGATCCAAATCATGATTTAAACGGTAAATCTATTAAAGACAAAGTTCTTTTTATTCCTGGAGGTAAAGGTTCTACTGTAGGGTCCTATGTTATATTTCAGATGAAAAAGAATAATACTGCACCTAAAGCAATTATTTGTCTTAAAGCAGAACCAATTATAGCTACTGGTGCAATTATGTCTGATATTCCAATGGTCGACTCTCCATCTGATATTGAATCATTAACTGATGGTGTAATGGTTGAAGTTGATAGTGATAATGGAGTAATTTCTATTATTTAATTTTACTTTATTTTTTAAATCTATTTTATTTTACATATTTTAGTTTTTAGGTTTAGTTTTTAGGTTTTATTTTATTATTTTATATTATTATTTTATCTTATTTCAATAGTGGTTTTTTATGTCTTCTTTACTTATTAAAAATATAAATATTTTAAATCCTTTTGATGAAGAAATTCTTAATGAAAGAAATGTTTTAGTTAAAAATGATAAAATTATTTCTATTGGGGTTAAGAATTCTGATTTATATGAGAACACTACTGTAATTGATGGTGAAGATAAGTTTCTTTTACCTGGTTTTATTGATTCTCATGCACATATTATGGCTAATGGTTTTCATAAAGAAGATACTATGAAAAATCCTCTTGCATTACATTTTTATGATGCTATAGTTAATATGAAAAATACTATTGATGCAGGAGTTACAAGTCTTAGGGATTGTGGATTGGCAGATATTGGAGTAAAAACAGCAGTTTCTAAAAAAATATTTCCATCTCCTAAACTTAATATCTCTATTAAACCTTTAGCTATCACTGGTGGGCATTTTGACTTTTATCTTAACTCTGGTTTTGATATGGAGTTATCTTATCCTGGTTTTCCTATAGGTACTTGTGATGGTGTTGAAGAAGTCCTTAAAAAAACAAGAGAAGTTATTCGAGGGCGTTCTGATTTTATTAAAGTTATGGCAAGTGGAGGGATTTTATCTCCTAATACTTCACCACATTATCCTCAATTCAATTTAAAAGAGCTTAAAACAATTGTTAATGAAGCTAAAACAAATAATTTAGATGTTGCAGCTCATTGTCATAGTAGGGAAGGTATTCGTAATTGTATTGCAGCAGGATTTAAATCTATTGAACATGGAACTTTTATTGATAAAGAATCTGCTAAGTTAATGGCTAAAAATGGAATTTATCTTACTCCTACTCTTGTTGTTCATCATACTCTTATTAAAGAAGGATTTCCTGAATGGGACCGTTTTGCAGATGATAAGATTTCTAAACTTAAAGATGTAGTTAAAATTCAAAAAGAGAATATTTCTATGGCTTATAATGAAGGTGTTAAATTATTAATGGGTTCTGATTGTGGAGTTATTAGTCATGGGCGTAATTTAGCAGAACTTAGTTATTTATGTGAAATTGGTATGTCTCCTCTTGAAGCTATTCAAGCTGGGACTATCGAAGGTGCGAAATTATTTAATCAAGAAAATCAATTAGCATCAATTGAATCTGGAAAAACTGCTGATATGATTTTAGTAGATGGTAATCCTATTGAGGATATTTCTATTTTATCCAATTCTAATAATATCAAAATGGTTATTCAAGATGGTTTAATTGTTAAGGATTTGTTAAAAGTTTAGTTATATTCTATTAAATCTATTTTTTTAATAGAGTATTTTTTTAAAGGATTATATCTTTTTATTTTTATTATTTTTTTTAAAT
>JAKSUF010000376.1 GCA_024409145.1 archaeon
TCATTGTTTTTCCTAGCTACAAAAAATTGACGTTTTGCTCAGTTTTCAAAGATCAAATCTTTACACTTCTTTTTCAAGTGCAAATAGATTATATCACACTTTTTAAAGAAATGCAAGCATTTTTTTCATTTTGTTGTATTTTTTTTATTTACACGTTTCTAAACAGAAACCTTTTTAAACACAACTGTTTAAATAATAACACTATTACTAAACATTGTCAACACAAATTTCATTATTTTTTTACAAATTTAAAAGTGTAAACTTTTAACTAAATAACTACTTTTTTCAGCGACAAATAATATATTATCATAGTAGTATTTTTTTGTTTACTAGGTTTACACTTTATTTACACTTTAATTATTTTAGGCTATTTTCTACTAAATTTAGAAACATATGTTTGATCACTAAAAGCATCTTCTGCACTTCTAGCATACTTCATTCTATCTTCATTAAAAGACTCTGGAGTAACAAATTTATACTTAGTTGTATCTATAACTAATATAGGAATTCCTAATCTCTTAGCTAACATCAAATCATAATCTGTATATCTATCATAACAAACAACAGCATCAGGTTTAATTCCATCTCCTATATTTGCAACAACAATTTCACAATATGCTTCTGAATCCTTTATTAATTCATCTGGTCCACTAAGTTCATTAACATAATCAGATCCATAATCATTTGTTAATCTATTATAACTAGAGAATGAATCATCTCTATTGATATGCACAATATTGTTACAATCAATATTTGAATATAATAATGTAACAAATTCTTTCGGATTAACATAAGTAGTTAAATTCTCACTACTAATCATTTGGAAACTATATCCATCTGAATCAACATTTTGTGTGTTTCTAACTGTATCTTCAGAAATTCTCATTGAATCAGAAATATACATAGGCTTATTAATTGGATGACATCTAACTATAGCTTTAAATTCTTCTCCATCTAATCTATATATATCTATATTATTCTTTTTACTTTCAGATGCTTGATATAATTTTGATTTTTTATCTAATTTCAATGAACCATCGACAATATCTTTATAAAGATGATTCTTAACTTTTCTTATATCGTTATAGAACATCTTTTTAATATCCATATCTTTAAAAGTAAAATAGAATTCAATTTTCTTTTGATTATTATATCTAACAAAATTTAAAACTGAATTATAAAAATTATAATGAGTTTTATCTATTAAATCTTTATTCTTAACCAATTCATTAACATCAATTAAAACATTTTTATAAAAATCTCCAAATAAACAATCCATTATAGAGAATGTTAAATCTAATGTAAATTCCTTCTTTAATAAAATCTTTAAAGAAGCAACTTTCCATTCATCATCGTTATCTTTATCATTGATTATTTTTTCTACACCTTTATATATAGAAGGATTTAATTCATCTCTATAATTAACTAAGTTATTAGGATTTCTTACTATATCATTAATCATCCTAATAAAACTATTAGGAAGTTCTGCAGTAATATTATCTTTTAAAGTATTAGTTAATTTAGCTTTTTTAATTCTCTCTATCTCATAACAATCAACATGATAATGATCTGTTAAAAGTAAAACTAAAGATCTAAACTTAATAGGATCATAAACATTAGCAATCGCTTTAATAAAATCATCTCTTAAATAAATATCTTTTATTATTTCAGGATTATGTTTAATAAATAAATTCAAAGATTTATAATCCATCTTCATTAAACATTTTAACTTACTAGAAACATATTCCTTTTTTGCACTAATTTGTGTGTTATTAATAAATGATAATGAAATAACAAATTTATTAAAAAATTCTACTAAATCAAAATTAAATTTAATAACATTACTATTAACAAAATCAAATAACTTATTTTTAGGAATAAAAGAC
>JAKSUF010000377.1 GCA_024409145.1 archaeon
ACCCCAAACCCCAAACCCCAAACCCCAAACCCCTTATAAAAGTTTTGATTTTTTTTAAATTAATTTTAGAATAAGGGAGATTAAAATAATCTAAAAAAACAACGGGGACAACTCATATCAGTTAAAAGAAGGGAAATTCTATTCATTATCATCTATTTTGACTTCTTATTATTATTTCTCTTCTTTTTTGTTTTTCTTTTCTTCTTTGGGCTCTTCATTCTTTTCTTCTTTATTTTCATTGTTGGCTTCTTCGATTTCCTTTTATCTGAGCTCTAAGAAATATTTCTTCTTTTCTTCTAATTATTGAATAGAAGATTCGATTTCTTTCTCAGATTAAGGAACGGCTATTTTCATTGTATTCAAAGAGTCGATTAAATCTAAGTTTTAGAAGATTGAGTTAGTTTTAACTTATTCTTTTTTATTTTTCTTTTATTTCTTGTTTTATTTTCTGTTATCAGATGATAAAATGTCTTTTTATTTTGGTTATTTTAATACTAAATGTTCTTTATCTAATGAAGCTTAATCAATATTAACTTTAGTTTCTTCTTATTTATTTTCTTTATTTTCTTCTTTGTTAGTGTTCATCATATCTCTTAATTAGTTTTATAATTCAGTGCATTAATTAATTTCTTTTTAATATTTGAATTATAATCTTTATTTTTAAGCCTCCTTTTATTATTCTTCTCTTTATTTTTTCATTTCTTCAAATTTCTTTTTATTTTCTTATCTCTTAAGATAGTTGAGTTTCTTTTCCATGGCGATGATTTTTTTGATTTCGAATTATTATTCATCATACTTATAATACATTTAATCTATCTCTTAGAATTTCTTTTCTTTTTATTCCTTTAAGTCATTAATCTTCTTATTTATCTTTTCAACTTCAGCTGTTAATTATTTTTCTTCTTCAGTGACTACTCTTGGTTATTTCTTCTCTTATTCTTTTTATTCTTCTTTTTATTTTAAGTATTCTTCCTTTGGCAACTTTGGTGGTAATTTGGCCTTTAAGTCTCTGATCTAAGGCATCAATTCATTTAATTAGTCATAGTATTAAGCATTGTTTTTCTTAAATTCGTTTAATTATTATTATACAGTAGCCTTCTTATTTTTGATTTCAGCTATTTATTTCAAAATAGGGAAACATTCCTTTAACTTTTCCATTTCCTCAATGAACTTATGCTCTTCAGCAGCTGTTCTCTATTATGATCTGAATTCTTCTTCTTTTTGATAAATGTATTAAGTTAACTCTTTGCCATTTTTAGCTTTGATATTTGGAACACCCTTTTATAACTTCTTTAATTATAAATCTAAGTCATTCATTTAATTATGTAAATCATCTCTTTCAGCTTTATGTTCATTCAAACCTTCCATTATTTTTTATCTCTTTTCATTCAAAGCTTTTAACTAAGTGAATATTTATTTGTTAGAAGATCTATTGGCATCTCTGATTTCGAATATTTTATTTAATAATTCTTTCTTTTCTTTGAATGCTTCTTCAATTTTATTGCTGAATACGTCAACCTCTTATTTTAATTTTTTACCGTCTGGCTTTGGTATCAATGCTTTACCTTTTGGCTTTTCTGGTATTTTGGTTTCTAAGGTGACACTTTATTGCACTTCTTAAAACCAATTTTTGGGTGGTTGGAATCTCAATTCTTTATGCTTGGGCTCTCTCTTTTATTTGCCTTCTTATTATTAATTTTATTCTCCATTTTATTCCACAGCTTATTCCTTAGCTTTTTTGTTGAATTTTTTATCTTTTGCCTAATTTTCTGACATTTATTAATTTTTCCCAAATTAAAAATAAAAAAATAATTTAATGATGATTTTATCTTCAAAATTTTTTAAGGGGTTTGGGGTTTGGGGTTTGGGGTTTGGGGTTTGGGG
>JAKSUF010000378.1 GCA_024409145.1 archaeon
AATAATCTCATAAATTAAATAATTAATCTAATTATAATTCAAGAACAATACAAATAATAATTTAAAACATACCAATACGAAATATGAAAAAATAAAGAATAAAAAAATAAAGAATAAAAAATAATTAAACTTTACTGAGTAGCTGTAGCCTGAGTCGGTGCAGCTTGAGGAGTTTCAGCCGGAATCACAGTAGTTTGAGTAGCTGTAGGTTGGGTAGCTGTAGCTACAGGTTTATTAAAATTATAAGAATCTAAGAATTTTAATAAATCAATATCATGAGAGTAAGTTAAATTATTATCATCTTGAGTATAAGCTTCAAATACAATTGCAGGAACTCCATTCTCATCAAGAGGACCAGTTAAATAAGCAGGACTTGAAGCACTGTAAGGATAATAATAACTTAACCAATCAAAATGATTAACTAAATCAGTTACAGTATTATTAGCAACAGTATTATTTTCTAAAGGAGTGAATACAAATCTTTCAACACCCCAGGTTCCATCACTATAATGAGCATCAATAGCAAAAGTGAAATTATTTTTTATAATATCCCCAACAACAAATTCCTGTGCAAGAGTTTGACCTTGCATACGACTTTCATCAAAGTCAGTAGTGTCATTGGTCACTTTAATTTTATAAACATAATAACAAGAATTTAAGTCTTTAGAAAGATTATTAATCGCATTATACATAGCTTCATGAGCACCTATTTCTCTTGGATGAGTACCTAAAACAATAGCAATTTTATTAGGAGAGCTTGCATTACCAAAAGGACCTTCTTTAACAACAGTACCATTTCCATTAGATCCTATTGTAGTATTATTACAAGCAATAACATTATCATCATTAGAACCAGAGAACATATTACCCAATGCAGAAACTATAATAATAAACACAACGAGCACAATTGCAAGAAGAACAACTTTTCTAAGACCTGCAGGACCATTTAAACCTTGTCTTGGATTTCTAGAACCATAAGCTCTAGGTTGTCTTCGAGAATAAGGACCTCTTGGACCATTTACCCTATCATTAGAATTAGGACGTCTGAAACTAAACCTCTGAGGTTCATCATTATGATAACCTCGTTTCAAACTTTTAGGTTTTGACCTTTTCATAATATCACATAAAAACTTTTTTTTCAAATAGAAAAATATATAGGAAACATATAAATTATTTATAAATAATTAATAGTTACTAAAATATTTATTTTTATAATAAATAAATATATTTAATAAAAAATGAATTCTTAAATAAGAACTCTAAAAAATAAATAAAAAAACAAACAAAACAAATAGGGTGGAATAATATGGAAATTTGTGTTTATGGAGCAGCTAGTGAAAAAATAGATTCAAAATTTTTAGAAGAAGGTTTTAAATTAGGGGAAGAAATAGCTAAAAGAAACCATACATTAATTTTTGGTGGTGGGGATACTGGAATGATGGGTGCAGTTGTAAAAGGAGTGATAAAGAATAAAGGAAAATCATTAGGAATTGCTCCAGAATGGATGAAAAACTTTGAAGGACTATTCCCCTTATGTGATGAGTTTATACATACAAAAACTATGGATGAAAGGAAAAACTTATTTTTAGAAAAATCAGATGCATTCATTATAAGCCCTGGTGGAATTGGAACTCTTGATGAATTCTTTGAAATTTTTACTTTAAAAAAATTAAAAAGACATGATAAAGCCATTGTTATATTTAATATCCATAACTATTATGATAATATGATAAATATGATTAATGAAATGGTAGCTGAGGAATTTTTACCTAAAGATAATCTTAAATTATTTGAGATTATGGACAATGTAGAAGATATTCTTGAATATATAGAGAATTATGATACTTCTAGGGCAAGAAATTATTATTTGAGAAGCA
>JAKSUF010000379.1 GCA_024409145.1 archaeon
AACCCCAAACCCCAAACCCCAAACCCCAAACCCCAAACCCCAAACCCCATATTAATTTATTTTTTTTTATTTTTTGCAAGGAGATCCTTAATTTTAAAAAAATCAGTTATTTAATAATTTCGCAAAAGCAAAATGAAAAGGATAGGTTATATATTTTTATTTATCATATTGATAAATGCATAGGATAATGGCGATTAATAGAAGAAAGAGGACAAGACAATTATAGTATTGGACTAAAGCAAAATAAAAGATTTAGTGCATCATTTCGATCCTAAATAAATCGATGAAAATCAATATCTAAAGTCAAATTACGGCGATTCCGATTTAGTCAATGAAAATTATTTTACTAAGGACAATCTTATATAAATTCCATAAATAGAGATTGAAAGGCCACCAGAGAGTATGATCAAAAAGGATGAAAAATCAGATGCTAAATAAATTTTGGATGATAAAAAAAATATTGACAAATAGATTGCTTAATACAAAGAAGAGTATGATGCTTTGACAAAATAGATTTAAGATTTATAAGCTGATTAAAGATAATAAATAGAAAAGTAAAACAATCTCAAAAATCTAGAATCATTTAATATGGAAAATTAAATTAATAAATAATTAGAAAAAGAGTAAAAATAAAGGAAATAATAAAAAGAGGATACTAATCTATGTTATAGAGAAGTGTTAATCAGTTATGGATTAAAAGGCTTGGATTAAATAGAGTTCAGACCACATAAATATTGCCCTGCTGTTACTCATAATTGTTGCTCTATTGATGATGAAGAATACTCTCATTCTAAGTTCGAATAAACAACAAAACCCCTTATTGAACTATATTACTAAATTTATTTATACTCTATTGAATATTTGTTAGGCTATACTTAAGAGTCTTATTTACTATCAAGAGAATTCATTTAATCTAATAAATAGAGATGCTAAAATGCAGCTTACGAAATTTAAAGCTTGAATATAGACATATAACAAACAGTAAGAATGTGGAACTCATTCAAAAAAGAAGCAAAGGCATTTTCAGAATTAAGAAGAGGATTCTATTGTACTATTTGTGATTAAAATAACTTAAGAAGGATGATGGACTTTTTCGGTACTAAAAACTTAATGTAATAAACATAGTTATATTATTCTAGAGACTTCTGTAAAGAATTAGTGACATAAACTATTTAGACATCTTTTTACACTGTTTCTGATTTTAAGAGATATTTAGAAAACACAGTAATACTTATGAACTGTAGATAAAATAAAGACTAAACAGAAGATGTATAGTATGAAATACCATTCGAGACATATAATGCTATCAAAAACTGTTACTATTTCAAAGATAAATACTTCTATTATTTCTGCTCTTCTTACTGTTCTTACTTTAATATAACTAAGGTGTCTCCAGTCATGGAAGGCGATATTAAATAATTGTATAAATTCGTTGTTTATTTCAAAAAGAACAGATTCAATGGATTCCATTATTAGGATAACTCTGTCTTACTGGACGGTATCCTTTACCACGAAAACTTCTTAATGTCTTATTATGGTGAAGCATTCAAGGACTTTATCTTCATCAGACCTTAGAATGAAAGATAGAATTACTTAGACTAATATAAAACAGTGGTTACTTTCTATGATGGTCTTAACCCATTCTTATCTATTAAGGAAAATGAATTCCCACTCAAAATATATTAATATACTAATATATTTAATATCATTGCTTTATTCTTATTTGCTCTGCTATTTTGAACTATCTAATGAATTAAATCATTTAAGATTGTATTTTTAAAATATTTTTTAATGCTTTCTTTTCTCGAAAATTAAAATTAACTTAATTTTAGGGGTTTGGGGTTTGGGGTTTGGGGTTTGGGGTTTGGGGTTTGGG
>JAKSUF010000038.1 GCA_024409145.1 archaeon
AAAAAAAATAAAAAAAATAAAAAATTAATTATTAATATTTAAAACAAGTACTAGTTTTCTTACTATAACAGTTATTACAACTTTGGCAAATAGCTGTACCTCTACCATTCAATTTCCATTCAGATAAAAAGTCAGCCTGAGCTACAAATGGTTTTGACATAGATACAAAATCAACATTAGTCTTATTTAAAATATCATTAATTGTTTCAGAATCTCTTAAAGTACCACCTAAAACAACAGGAATATTTAATTCATCACCAAGTTTACTTGCAAAATCAATGAAAGGATGACTCTCTTTATCACCAACATAAGAAATAGTTCTTGCAGTTATCTGAATACTATCTGCACCATATTCCTCAAGAAGTTTACAAATTTCAAGAGATTCCTCAGGAGTCATTCCACCTTTTCTTACATCAATAGGATTTATTTTACAATTAATATGCAAATCATAATTGTCTTTAATAATTTTAATAATTTCTAAAATAATTCTAAGACGATTAAAAGTGTTTCCACCATAATTATCTTTTCTTTGATTAAAATAAGGATTTATAAAACGAGCAAGATAAAAGTTATTACCCAAATTAAATTGAACTCCATCAAAACCAGCAAATGAAAGTTTTTTAACTGCCATAATAATTTCAGCTTGTAAACGTCTAATACCTTCTAAACTTATATCATTTGCTTCAACTTTTTGATTTAAACCATCATTATAAAAGAAAAAGGCTAATTGACCTAAAACTGGAACATTATACTTATGAGCAATCTCATTTATTTCACGATAATCTTTAATAAAATTTTTATGATTAATATTTACAGAATAATCATTAAATCTATCTCTAGAATCCAAAATAAGCATTTCAGAAATTATTGCTCCAACTCCACTTTTTGCAATATCTTCATATTTTTGGAAAACTTCATTAGATAAAAAACCCCCTTCTTCCTTTTGAGTTTCCCAAATCCCAGTTCTTAACACTCTACTATTAAGTTCAAAATTACCAAATTGACATTTATCAAATAAATCTTTCATATAAATCCCTATACAACAATATATAAAATTATATAAATATATTAAAATATATAAATCTAATTAGTAAATTATATAAATATACTATATACCAAATAAAAGTGATAAAATGAGTAAATTAAATGTAGATTTATTTGAAAAGTCAATAAATGGATTAAACAAAAACTTATCAGTACTTGGAGGAATATTTAGAGTAAATATTACTATTTTAGCTACTGATGCAACTGAAGAAACTAAAAAGAATGCAGTTAATAAAATTGCAGATAGTGTTGAAAAATTATTAGATGCATTTAGAGAAAATTATGCAGATTATAATCAATTTTATGAAGAGTTAAAAGAGAATGTAAAGAATAATACTATGGATGATGAAGTAGATTATAAAGTCTTTTTAGAACATGCAGACCAAGTATTCCCAAGATATATTGATGAATTAGGTCAAAGTATAGATAGTATGACAAATATTGAAGTTAGAACTGAAAAATTTGATAATACCATGAGAGAATTAGGTTCAATTATTGAAAATATTCGTTTTGACTTTAAAAGAACATTATCTGTTGTAGACTTTTACAATATTCAAAAAGATAAAAATTCTAATGAAAACTAAATTTAGAATAAAAAAACTAAATTTAAAAATTGAATTGAATTATAGCAATTAAATTTTTATTTTGATTATTTAATTTAAAAAAATAAAAAAACATATAATTTAAAGACATTATAATTATCTGAATGATAATTAATAAATTAAACATCAAGTGATTTATATGATTTTTAATATTCCAATAACAATAGATGATCCTGAAGAAATTGATTGGGCATATTTTTGGGAGAAAAAATTAGAAGCAAAAGAAGATAGGGAAAAAGATTGGGATAAAGCAGCTCCTAATTTTGGAAAATCAGCAATAAGAGACAATTATGATAAAGAATTAATATCTAAACTTATCCTTGATTCTGAAGACACATTACTTGATTTGGGATGTGGTGAAGGAAGCATTAGTCTTCAATTATATGATAAAGTAAAATCAATAACTGCAATTGATAGTTCTTCTAAAATGATAGAATTATATGACAAAAAGATTAAAAAAGAAGAAATAAAGAATATTAAGACAATCAAAGCAGATATAACAGATATTAACATAGATAATATTGGGCATCATGATATAATACTTGCATCAAGATCATTAAATGGAATCTTAAATATCCAAGAAACAATAGCTAATATAAACGAAATAGCTAATAAATATGTTTTTATTACAGTATTCGGACCCAATAATTGGAAAGTTGAAAAAGACTTTTATGAATCAATTGATAAAGAATATTCAGAATTCCCATCACACAGATATTTATTTAATATCCTTGTAGATATGGGAATCTATCCAAATATTGAAAATTTGGATATTGGAAAACATAGAGAATATAAAGATATCGATGAAATTCTTGAAAGAGGGAAGTGGAGATTATTTTCATTAAATGATGATGAAAAAGAGGAATTAAAGAATTATATTAATGAAACTTATACTATAAATCCAGATACTGGAAATTTATATAATAAATATGATAAAGCAGACTGGGTACTATTTTGGTGGAAAGTAGAAGAATAACAAAACATTATTAATGGTTGATTAAATGTCAAAAATAAAAATTAAAGATTTAAAAGATATTGATTGGGCAGAATTCTGGAACAAAAAGATGGACGAAACTGGAAACCGTGGGAAAGATTGGAATAAAGCTGCAGAAAAATATAGTAAACTTGCAGAAAAAGATAATTATACAGAAAAATTAATAGAAAATATGATTTTAGATAAAAATGATACATTACTTGATATAGGGTGTGGTGAGGGTAGTGTAACAATCCCATTATCTAAAAGAGTTAAATATATAACTGCAACAGATTTAACCGAAAAAATGATTAGTATCTTAAATTCTCGAATTAATGATGAAAATATTACAAACATTAAAACAATAAAAGAGGATATAAATAACATAACACTAGATAAATATGGACATTATGACATTGTTCTTGGATCAAGAGTTATAAATGGAATTAATGACATTGAAAATGTAATTTTAAATCTTAATGAAATAGCTAATAAATATGTATTCTTAACAGTTTTTGGAGTTAATAACTGGAAAATTGAGAGAGATTTCTATAAATACATAAACAAAGAGTATCATGATAGACCAGAGTATACTGTTTTATTAAATATTCTTTCTAATCTAGGAATCTATGCAAATGTTAAAAATTTAGATGTGGGACCAATTAGATCTTATGAAGATATTACTGATGCAATAAACAATGGAAAATGGAATTGCCAAAATTTTACAAGGAAAGAAAAAGAAAAATTAAAGGAATATTTAGAAAAAATTTTAGATATAAATCCCAAAACTGGAAAATTAGAAAACAAACATGATAAACCAGATTGGATATTAATCTGGTGGAAAGTAGAGAAATAATTTAATTTAAAATTAAATAAAATAAAAATAATACAATCAGAATCATAAAAATTCTTATAAATTTATAAAATAAAAATAGGTGAAAAAATGGTAAACTATAAAACTGTGTGTCCTTATTGTGGAAGTGAAGATTATATAGAAACAGATGACTTTAGATGGAAATGTGAAACTTGTGGGAAAATATTTGATGATCCAGACACTATTGAATCAGATGATGAATATTCTGAAGATTTTGAATCAAATGATGGAATGCTAGATAATCTTGATGATGAACAGAATTTATTTAATGAATTTGCTTATGATGACGACATCGATGATGATTATAATGATGATTATAATGATGATTATGATGATGATTTTGACACATCATTTGATAACGATTATGAATCAGACTTCGATAATGAAGATTATGGTTATTATGACTAATGATTAATCATTAATTCCTAAATTAATAATTAATTAAAAAAAAGATTATTTGAAATAAAATAAAAAAACTAAAATAAATAGAGATTAATTTTAATCTCTATTAAATCTAACTATTTTGTAAGTTATATTCTCTTAAATAAACATGGATATTATATCACATTTACAATTTTAAATATTATTCTATTATTAATTACAATATCAATAGCCCAACATACTATTTTTATCAGCGGTTTACCAATAATACATCAACTTATCATTTAATGATGAAAACAGAAAATATTAATCTACATTAATTAATAAGAGCACTTAATAAGATTACTTAATAAGATTACTTAAGACAATTACTTAAAATATTTCATCCGAATTACATTAAACATAACAACAATAACTAAAAATAATACTCTAACCCATACTGGAACTGGCGCATAAATAGCTATTAGTAATAGTGCAATTCCAACTAGTGAATGAGTTAATAAATTTTTCCAATCAGTTAAATAGTTTTTAATTCCATTTAAGATTTTCATATTTATGTATATGTTAAATTTAAATTATAAATTTTTTCCTAAATGACCAAGATAGGCTTAAAATGATAAAAATATAGATAAATAAACAATATTATAAAAAATATAAAAAAAATTAAAAAATAAGATATTAAAAAAATTACAAAAAAGAAATAAAAAAATAAAAAATGAAAAGAAATAAAAAAATAAAAAATTCTTATAATTAAGAACTTCTGTATAATACAAAATCAGCTAATGAAATAAGTAATTGTTTACTATCAGAATCATCCAATATTTCAAGTATTTCTTTTGCTTCAGCAACGTTTGTAAGTGCAAGATTGTGAGCATATTCAATAGACCCATATTTATTAAATAAATCAATAGCTTCATCTACATCATCTTGTGTAGATTCAGTATCTTTTAAGATTTCAAGAAGCCTATCTTTATCTTCACCTTCAGATTCAGCTAATGCTTTTACAACCATAAGAGTCATTTTACCTTTAGCAATATCACTACCAATTGGTTTACCTAAAGCTTCTTCATCACTTACAACATCTAAATAATCATCTTGAATTTGGAAAGCTTGACCAATTAAACGACCATAATCATACATTGCATCAATAACTTCTTGGTCTGCACCACCCATAATAGCTCCAGCTTTAGTAGCTGCTGCAATTAAAGCACCAGTTTTCTTGAAGATCATTTTAGAATATTCATCTTCTTTTACATCAAAGTTTCCTTCAAAACTCATATCAGATGCTTGACCTTCACAGATTTTAACACAAGCATCAGCAACAGTAGCTAATGCATTAGCTACACGAGAAGAATCTGCACCTTCATCTTTAGAAGAAATAATCATTTCAAATGCTTTTGAAAATAAAGTATCACCTGCTAAAATAGCAGTAGGTTCATCCCATACTTTATGAACAGAAGGTTTTCCTCTTCTCATATCATCATCATCCATGATATCATCATGAATAAGTGAAAATGTGTGGATAAGTTCTATAGCAGCAGCAGTTTTAACTGCATCTTCTTTATTTCCACCAACAGCATCTGCTACAATTAAAGTAAGAGCAGGTCTAAGCATTTTCCCACCTGCTTTAGTTAAATAAATAGAAGCATCTTGAAGACCTTGAGGTTCAATAGTTCCAAGATTCTCTTCAATAGATTTAACAACAATAGCAGAGTATTCTTTTAAAATATCAATTACATCAGCCATAATTTTACCTTCTTAAATCACAACAATAGATAAAAAATAATAGAATAATAAATAATCAGATTGTAGAACATTAAAATAATGAATAAATTTTATAAAAATCTCAATGTTATACAATCTTATATAAAAATATATTTAATTTTAAAATACTTAAATTAATATGTATTTTAAATAAAATTTAATTAAATCTATCAAATTAATTAATCACCATTAAATACTTGAGCTTGAGCATTTCTTAAAATATGAACATTATGTCCAATTTTATAACCTTCTTCCTCAGCCAATTCACCATAAGCAACTAACATTTCTAAATCACCATGAGCTGGAATAATATGTTTAGGTTTAAGCATTCTTAAGAATTCCCTATGATCTTCACGACCAGCATGTCCAGAAACATGAGCATTAGAATAAATTCTAGCACCACTAGATTTTAATTTAGACTCTAATATATGTCTATTCGCAGCATTAGTTGGATTTGGAATAATAGGTGCTGAAATAATAACATTATCTCCTTTTTTAATATTGAAAGGAGTTCTACCACTAGCAATTCTTGGGAGAAGAGCATCAGGTTCCCCTTGGTGACCTGTAGTAACAAGTAAGTACTTTTCCCTATTATCTTCTGCTTTCATAAGAGCTTTATTAACTGCTTTTGGAGAACCTAAAACAGATGAATTTTTAGGTAATTTTAAAATTCCTAAATTTTGAGCAATACCACAGAAACGTTCCATAGAACGACCTAAGAAGAAAATTTCCCTATGACTTTTTTTAGCAATATCTGCAATAGTCTGAATACGTTCTACATGTGAAGAAAAAGTAGTAACAATCATACCTTTCTTTTCAGATAAAGGACCTTTCATTAAATCTTCTAAGATAATACGAGCAACTCTCTCAGAGTAAGTTTTAACCTCACCATAATTAGTTGCATTAGTAGTTTCTACAATAAGAGCTAAAACACCTTTTCTACCTAACTCTCTAAGTCTACTATAATCAGGAGGTGGAGAAACTTTTTGATGATTATCAAATTTGAAATCAAGAGCATAAACAATAATTCCTTCAGGAGTATGTAATACAGGGAATACTGCTTGAGGAATACTGTGAGTTGATTGAACAAATTCTAAAGTAATATCTTTAGATAATTTAATTTTACTTCCAGGATTTAAAGGTCTAATTGGATTGTTTACCTTAAATTTACGTTCACCACGAATAGTTCTTTCAATAAGTGCAGTAGTATAAGGAGTTCCAATGATTGGAGCATCATACCTATGAGCTAATTTAGCTACTGCCCCAATATGATCTAAGTGACCATGAGAAAATACAATTCCTTTAACCTTACCATCAACATCTTTCATTAATGTATCATCAGGAATTACTCCTCTTTCAATTAAATCTAAACTGTGCATTCTGTCAATATCAGTATCTTCATGAATACTAATTCTATCTAAGTGAATACCCATATCAAAGATAATAACATCTTCACCCACTTTAACAGCAGTCATATTTTTTCCAACTTCTTCATATCCACCAATTGCAATAACTTCTACAACCAAGCCATTACCTCCATTTTTTCTAATAACATATAATTCCTCTTAAATAATAAGTATAAAAATTTATAAATTTCTTTTAGCATATTTTTTAGTATCGAATCCTCTTGATTCAAGCCAATTTTTAGTTTCACCCTTAATAATAAGATTGGATTGTTTTAATTCTTCTAAATTATTAGCACCTAATAAAAACATAGCTATTTTTAAAGATTCATTAAAATTATCAATCATTTTAACAAGGTATTCTTGACCTTTATAAGCATTCTGTAATGCAGGTAATGCCATACCTACAGCATCAGCACCTAATGCAATAGCTTTTGCAGCATCAAGACCAGAACGAATACCACCAGAAGAAATAACTGGAATATTAACAGAATTTACAACTTCCACAGTACTTACTGCAGTTGGAATTCCCCAATCCCAGAATAACTCTCCAAGATATCTTCCTTCAGCACGATAAGTTTCTACAGCAGCCCAACTAGTTCCACCAGCACCTTCAATATCTATAAAATTAACACCTGCATTTTCAAGTGAGATAGCATCTTCAGAAGAAATACCAGTTCCAGTTTCCTTAGCCATAACAGGAACATTAATTGAACGAGATATTTCAGATATTGAATCTATATATCCTCTTGCATCAACATCCCCTTCAGGTTGAATAGATTCTTGTAAAGGATTTAAATGAATAGCTAAAATATCAGCATCAAACATTTCAACAGCATCCTCAGCTAATTCAATTTGAGGTGCTCCAATATTACCTAAAAGAAGAGCATTTGGAGCATAATCACGAACAACAGTGTAAGTATCATTTAATTCTGGATGAACAATAGCTGCTCTTTGACTACCTAAACCTAAACCAATTTTTTTATCTTCAGCAACAATAGCTAATTCTTTATTAATAGCTTTTGCTGAAGGATGACCTCCAGTAATAGCTGTAATAAATAAAGGAGAGTCTAATTTTTTACCGAATACATCAGTAGAAATATCAATATTTTCTTTATTAATTTCAGGTAAAGCTCTATGAATTAAATCAATATCTTCAAAACCAGTTGTTTTTTTATAATTAACATCATAATTTTTACAAATCAATAAATGTTCTAATTTTCTATCAGATATCATTTTATCCTCATAATAATAAATTTAATTTGGTCAACAATTAAATAAACTTAATTTTGTTAATTTAAATAATAGAATCTCTACGGATTTAAAATAAAATAATAAACTTAGAATAACCTATCAAGTACAGTAAATGATAATATAACAAAATACTAAAATATAATATCAAATAGTATAGTATCATCACATACAAACAATACAAAATAATCAAAGATTACTTAATTACAAGATAGAAGTATTATTCAATACTCTCATTAAAGTATTAATCAAATAAGATAATATTATCTGTTAATATAAATAATTAAATTAATTTTATTTTAAATATCATTCCGTGTTTAAAAAATTAGGATCCCCTAATGTATTTAAAATTATAAATTAAATTCAAGTTATAATCAATATTAAAACATGAATAGAACTATTAAACTATCCTATGTTTCAATCATATATTATTATATTAATTCTCATATTTAAATATATAGAAAAGATATTAAATAATTATGAACAGGATAGTCAAAATTGAATAAATTTTAAAAATAAATCGAAATATAATAAAAAATACAAAATTAAAATAAAAAAATAATAAACAAATTAAAAAAAACTAAAATAAAAACCCAAAAACAATAAAAAAACAAAACTAAAGACATAGTAAAAAAAATAAAAAAATAAAAAAAGAATTAAATTATTAAATCGGAAATATTTGAATATGTCCAGAAAGTATACTTGGAAGTATAGCTAAAGGATTAAGAGACGTAATACTCATCATAATAGAATCTCCACGAGAATTACCTTCTCCCCAATCATGTTGACGAATATTATCAATCAAATGATCACCAAATAATGCTTGAGCTGCATCATTATCCACTACAACACAAATATTCGGTGTTTTATTATAAGTATACTGAATAATATCTTTAGCATAAGCATAAGGTTCATTACTATCCATATAAATATTATGAAGAGTATGATGTTGTGCATTAAATGAACTTCCAGGATATATCCATTGGAAACCTTCACCAGCATTCCACATTGCAGCCATATCTACACCAGGAATTTTTTCACTAGTATCTGCAGCTAATATTAAAACATTACATGTTGCAGATAAGATTAAACCAACTATAACACAAATTAATATAATAATTCCAAGATATTTAAGAATTTTACCCATCAAATACCTCCTATATTATTAGTTATTAATTAAATAATCAAATAAAAATTTAATTGTTATAATTCAATTTAATAATTAAA
>JAKSUF010000380.1 GCA_024409145.1 archaeon
CCCCAAACCCCAAACCCCAAACCCCAAACCCCTCATAAAATATTTGTTAATTCACTTAAATTTTATTTTTTGTTTTTTTTGATAAATTAAAGAATTAATAAATGAATCAGTAATAAAATAACTATACTTTTACTGGATCTTTCAATTATTAGTACCCATTAGCTCCAATGTAACCAAATGCATTGCCATAATAACCCTCACCAGATTCAACTTTGTATGTAATAGGTGTTCCAGAGAACATGGATGAGAGATTATTTACTTAGTAGTTCATGTAATATGGAACAGTATTATTTAGCAAAATAATGAAATAAAATCCATTTGATATATAAGGCCATAAAAGTAAAAAAACTGCATTCATTTCTTTTTAAAATAAATAACAAGCCGAAAAAGCTAAACAAGAATTAAATGGTAAGAAAATAGAAGGATAAATCATCTAAGTCAATTTCAAAAGACCAAGAAGTGATTTCAAACAAGAGGCAAACCTCATCATCAAAAATTTACCCAAAGACACTACTCCTTCTTCATTCGAAAAATAATTCTCTGAATATGGTAATCTATTATCCACCTTATTATAGTATAATAATAAGAGTGAATTCTTAGGTTATGGATATGTTCAATATGAAAAGGAAGAAGAAGCAAATGAAGCTATTAAATAATTGAATGGTAAAAATGGCATCATTGTAGAAAAGTTCTAACCCTCTAAGTAAAAAAACATTTAAAAAAATAATGTCCACATAAAGAACTTCAATAAAGAATGGACTGAAGAATAAGTGACTAAAGAAATAGAAAAAATGTGCAAAGACATTGGTAAGATAGTATCAAAGCATGTATACTCTAATAAATCTTAAAATGGAAATAAAGTAGAATGCAATGTTGCTTTTGAAAATTAAGAAATAGCTTAAAAATTCATTGAAAAGTATAATGGCTAATACTTGAATGACGAGTAAAAGAAACAATTACCATTAGTAGTTAATTTCTCTTTAAGCAAATAATCATTGTTATCTCCTTTCGCTAATAAACCTATCAACTCAACTTTATACATTAAATCATTAAAGCCAGAAATAACAGAAGATTAAATCAAGGCATTATTTGAAAAGTATGGTAAATTAACTAGCATTTACATGAGGCAAATAGAAAAAGATAATGAAAAGATGTAATACGCCACTATTGAATTCTTCGATTCAAAAGAAGCTCAAAATGCTTTTGTAACTCTTTCAGAACACCCAGAACCCATCAAGGAATTAATGCTAGAAAGTGGATTATAAAAGAAAGGCTAATAAGTCATTTACTTCTATATGGACAAATAATATAAGAAACTATTTTAAAAGTTATAAATATAATAAAAGCAGTAAAGATAATTCTATAAGAATTTCAAATATAATCCATACTAATAGAATATGATGTTCTAATAAATGGTACCTCCAAATTAATTCATGGGCTAAATCCCATAATAGAACAATCCAAATAACGGCGCAAATAGATCATACAAAACAATCGAAGATATCAAAAATAGCTTAGATCTATTTCAAAAATTATAGAAAAAAGAATAATAGGAAATTTTAGGTACATTAATGTTTTAGAGAGTAGAATAATCTAATCTATGTAAAGCAGAAGATGTTCCTAAAATTACAGGAATGCTCATAGATTTAGATATCCTAGAAATACATGAAATAATAGAAATATTGGAAAAGCAGGAATCATTAGTTGATAGGATAAAGGAAGCTTAGGAAATATTACATAATGAAGATGAAAAATGATGATTTATTTTTATATTTTGATCTTTTCTAGGTTTTTATTTACAAAATTAAAAAATACGATATTTTATTTCACTTTTTATAAGGGGTTTGGGGTTTGGGGTTTGGGGTTTGGGG
>JAKSUF010000381.1 GCA_024409145.1 archaeon
ACCCCAAACCCCAAACCCCAAACCCCAAACCCCATATTTAAGTATGTTTATTTATAATTTTTAAAATAATTAAAATAATAAAATCTGAAAATATAATAATAGGATATAAATAATTCATAAGGTTGTTTTTCACATTGGCATTTTAGCTTTAGCAATAACATCATCTATTTTAAGCATCATTTTGACTACTTAAGCAGCTAATAATATTTATGTTTTCTTAGATAAAAATGATTCAAATACTTCTTCCTTTTCCATGTTTTCCACTTTCTAAGTTATACATGATATTCCATATAAATGGTTGTTTTCTTTTATTTATTTAGATTTGGCCTCAGTCAATGAGTCAATTGCCTTCATTCCTGAGTTTTCAGCCAATACAATTGGTATTTCTTCCAATGCATCTGCAAATGCCTTTATTGGATATTATTCTATTGTATTTATCTATTAAGCTTAATTTCTTAAGAATATGCTCATTGCTATTTCACTAGCACCACCACCTACTATTATTCTATTATCTTTTACTAAGTTTCTAACAACGCATAAAGCATCATGAATAGATCTATGTAATTCATCAATAACTGCTTTAGAACCACCTCTCAATACAATAGTAACTACTTTATCATTCTTTAATTCCTTAACCACTATCATATCATTGTTTTATGTGCCATAGTTTATTTATTCTATATTACCAGCAAATCCTAACTTTTTAGGTTCTAATTCTTCGAATCTTGGGACTATTTTAGCACCAGTTGCCATTGATAATAGTTCAACATCTTAGCCAGAAACCCATCTAACAGCTTTCAAGTTATTAGAATATAATAAATGGTTGGCTTCATCATCGAAACCCCATTAGCAGAAGACAACATCAGCACCACTCTCTTTAACCTTTTTAACCATGTCTTTAAAGTATTATTATTCTTAATTGGCTAATTATTAATAATCTTCTTTATTAGTAATTTATATATTATATTTAGTTTTTGGTTTTGGAGGTTCAAAAGGACAAGTTAAAATGGCTACTCTTGCATTTTATTATAATTTTTACATTTATGGATGGCTGAATGATTTATCAATGACAATACCCTTTACTAGATGGGTGTCTTCTATTCCACCTCCTGGCTTTGAAACTATAGTAATTAGATCTAAATTGACTTCTTTTCTTTCTAAATCAGCAACAGAAAAAACAGCATTGACTGCTAACTCTGCTAATTAGTCCTTATACTATGAAACAGTTTTAGATGATAATGTACTCTTGGCTACTTTTATTAAGTCTTTCTTTTCCATTTGTTTACCCTCTAATTTAAGATTATCTAATTATTTCACAGCCATGTCTGCTGCCTTTTCAAATCCAGAAGCTATTTTCAATGGGTGAATGCCTTTTTCTATTAATTATAAAGCCTATTCTATTAAAAATCCGGCCAATATGACAACACCTGTTGTGCCATCACCTGCTTCTTTATCTTATGATTAACTTAATTCAACCATCAAATGAGCAATAGGATGGACTATTTCACTCTTTTCTAAAATAGTGGCTCCATCATTAGTAATCAATGATTCACCATCAGGGCTGACTATCATTTTATCCATACCCCTTGGACCTAATGATGTTCTAACAGTCTAACTAACAGCTAAAGCAGCATTTAAGTTTTATTTAATGGCATCAATGCCAGTCACTCTGGCTTTTTCCATCTAGTCCCTTACAATAATATATGGTCTTCCAAATTAGTCAAATGCTAAAGACATATTTATTAACTTTAAATACTTAATAATAAAAAAATTGTTTTTTTTAATGGAGAAAATTAATAAGGAAAAATATGGGGTTTGGGGTTTGGGGTTTGGGGTTTGGGG
>JAKSUF010000382.1 GCA_024409145.1 archaeon
TATTAAATTATATTAAAATTTATTAAATTATATTAGAACACATATCAAAATATATTAAAACATATTAGAGTATACTAGAACATATTATAATATACTAAAATATTTAAAATATATTAAAACCCGATAACTCAGATTAACTTAATTAAGTGAGGATCAACAAAAAATACAATATAAATTAAAATATTAAAAAAATAATATTAAAAAAATAATGCTAAAAAAATAATAAAAGTAAAAAAAATAAAAAATAAATAAAGATAATTATTGAGATTCTACAATATTCTTAGTAAAATTATATGCAAAATTTGGACAAGAACATGCATGAATATGTATATAATTAGCTAAAGTATTTCCTGAAGATATACCATCTAATTTATTATAAGTTCCACGACCACGTAAAATATCAAATACAAAATTTGTATTATCATCTACATTTAACTTAGTATAATGGAACTCATGAGCTCTAAAAATATCGCCTTCTGATGAAATAAGATTATCTTTATTAGCTTTTGAAACAACATAATTTAATCCTTGAACTCTAGGTGTCATTTCAGAAGAATAGGGAATAGTATTAGCCATCTTAAGACCATCTATAGATTTTGAAAGATATATTAGACCACCACATTCACCATAAATAGGATGATTATCTTTATGAAAATCATTAATAGATTTTAACATAGATTTATTATTAGAAAGCTCTTCTTTAAATACCTCAGGATATCCTCCACCCACATAAATTCCATCAACATCTGGAATTTCTTCATCTTTATATGGTGAAAACTTAATAATTTTAGCATTATTGTCTTCTAAAGCTTCTAAATTTTCTAAGTAATAAAATGAGAAAACCTCATCCATAGCAACTCCAATCTTAAGTTTTTGTTTTTGACCAACTTTCCAAAGATCTCCAGGTTTAGAATCATCTGTAACTTTTAAGTTAAGAGATTCATTAGAATCTTTGTTAAACTCATCTTCATAAGATTCTAAACTAATACTATAATTATCTTTAACCTTAGATTTAGAAGGAGTTTTCATAATATCCTTAAGAGCATCCAAATCAATATATTCTTCAGCAATTTGTCCCCATAAATCAATATTTTTATTAATTTTTTCCTTTTCTAAAGCAGGAACTAAACCTAAATGACGTTCTTCCACACTAATTTTATCATCACGAGGGATTCCACCAATAACAGGAACACCAGCTAATTTTTCAACAGCTTCTTTAGCTTTTCTATAGTGTCTATCCCCTTTAACTTTATTTAAAATGACTCCTTCAATACGTACATCAGCATCTAAGGCTTTAAAACCTAAAACAATAGCAGCTGCACTTTTAACTAAACTACGAGAATCAAGTAATAAAACTACAGGAGCATCTATAGCTTTAGCAATAGATGCAGTATTACCTACATCACCTATAGGACTTAAACCTTCATAAAGACCCCTAACACCTTCAATAATACCCATATCAGCATTAACTTTTTTCATAGCTCTATTAAAAGAGTCTATAATTTTATCTTCTCTCATGAAAAAAGAATCTAAATTACGAGAATTAACACCAGTAGCTATAGTATGATAAGAAGGATCAATAAAATCTGGCCCTACTTTAAAAGGTTGAACAGTATTTTCTTTAGAAAGTGCCTTCATTATACCTGTGGAAATTGTAGTTTTTCCAACAGCACTTCCTGTTCCAGCTAAAATTAATTTCATATATATAAATTATTTTAAATTTTATTTAAGTTTAACTTATAAAATAATACTATTCTTCTATAAAAAAATTAAAAAATTAATTTATTAAATTAGATAAAGAA
>JAKSUF010000383.1 GCA_024409145.1 archaeon
ACTGGAACAGACCTTAATCCCCGACTTTCGCGAACTTTTTGAATTTTAACTAAAACAACAATAATTAGATAAAATAAAAAAATAAATTGATTAAGATAATAAAAAGAACAAAAAATAATTAAAATAAAAAAGTAAAAATTAATAAAAAGAAAAATAATCAGCTAACTTGCAGAATTATTGTTTATTAACTTCAGGAGAAGGAATTTGTTTATTAGCTCCTTGATTAGGAGTTATTGGAACTTCCCCAGGAATTTGTTGTTTAGCAGGTCTTTTCATATCTTGAGGATCGATTAATATAATATCTCCAATAGCTTTTACTTTATCAAAATCAACACTGAGTAAACCTTCTTGGAAATTTCTCACAGGTTCTTCCTCAGGAGTAAACTGAAAACCAGATCTAAACATATCTCTGAATCCCATATTCTTTTTTTCTGGTTCTAAAGCTCTTACTTGAAGTCTAGAAATAGTCCCATATCTAATATTAAGAACTACATCTTGAACTTGTCCAACATATTGTCCTGCTAAAGTGTAAATATCTAAATCATAAAATTTGGAAATTTCTACCATTTTATTCACCCTAAAAATAAAAATCAATAATTAATAGATTAAACTTAAAATTTTACTAATTTCTACAAATCCTTATTAAAATTATTAATTAAGTAAAATATTAAGAATATATTATATATAATATATTTTTTTGGTAATATAAATAGTTTTTCTTTAATCAATTAATTAAATCATACAAAGAATTATAAAAATATACAGATTATAAAAATTCAACTATCGAATATAAAAAATAAAAAGCTAAAATAATAAATGAATAATAGCAAATAAGAAATATTTAATAAAAGATACAACATATAATACATTAATATACAATAAAATTATAAAACTAACAAAAAAAATAGTCAATAAATCGATTATTAATTTAAAAATAATAGTCGAATAAATTTATTATTAATTTTAATCATATAAATCGGAGAGATTAAATTGTGGGATACTTCAAAAGATTATAGAGTTTTAATAGCTAAAGAAGCTAGAGAATTATTTTTAAAAACAGTACAAACAGGCGGATTCAGAGGAAATTGGAATAAAAAAGCAACGATTGATGTGGCTAAACAAATGGACCCAGATTTACAATCATTATCTTACTGTTATCTTGAAGGAGAAGCTCTTGCAAACTGTGAAGATGTTACTAAACTTGAAGACAAAGTAAACGATATAATTAGACATCTTGGTGGAGAAGATTGGAATCGTAAATTTATTAAAGGTGCAGAAAAAGCAGATAAAGAAAAAACAGAAGAAAATGTTGCTAAAGTAAGATTCTTCATAGACACCATCTTAGGACTTAAAAGAAGATTTATGTATGGACCTATAAACGACCCAATTATTGGAATTGACATTAAAGTTGGAGAAATAATGAGTGTGAGTAAACATCCAAATGCAGACTCATTAATGATATGTAATGTCAATCTTGGAAAAAGAGCATTAAAAGTAGTTACAAATGATTTAAATGTTAAAGAAGGAAACAAAGTAGGTGTTTCCCTACTCCCTCCAGCATCATTCATGGAAATAACAAGTGAAGGAATGTTTTTAGGAATGGATGGAAATATTTTAAAAGAAGTTGATGGAGAACTCGGAGAAATGCCAAAAGGAATACCTATGGAAGCATTAAATGAAACAAGAAATATGATTGAAAACTTTTTAAAATAAACGAGTCTGTAAAATTTTACAGACTCAATATAAACAATGAAAAAGTTTTAATTTTAATTAATAAGTATTCAGAAATTAAATTTAATA
>JAKSUF010000384.1 GCA_024409145.1 archaeon
AATAATATTTAAATTTCTAAAAATTTATTAAGTTTTAAAGTTTTAACTTATTAATTTATAAGCTCCTTTAAAATGTATATTTTTAGTGTTTATAGAGGTGAAATAATTTCGATTAAAAATTGTTTATTATTAACTCTAGTGATACTTCTTTATATTTCATTAAGTTCTGTTTCAGCTAGTGATATAAATAATTTTAATGATCTAGATTTTAATAATAATATTTGTATTGTAAATTCAGCAAATGATGACTCAGTAAATTTTAAAGGCTTTAATTCTGAGTCTATTGATAGAAATGATAATAATATTCAGAATGTTTCTAAAAATATGGAAATTTTAAAATCTGAAGAAAGTTTTTCGTTATCTAATGAAAATAATTTAAATAATTGTTCTTCTTCAGTAAGTAGTGCTGCTGTTTCTTATTTGGGTGATGTTGATTCTATTTCTAATGAATCTATAATTTCTTATCGCGATGGTGGTTCTTCTGTTTCTAATTTATCTAAGACATATGGTAATTTGAGTAATGCTTCTTCAAGTAGTATGTCTAGTAATAACACAGTAAAAGTTTATGTATCTATTAAAGATATTTTATCTACTTCAAGTAAATTGAAGTCTTATGCTGAAAAACATGGTAAATTACCACAGACTGTTGTGGTTGGTAAGAAAACGGTTAATTTAGCTCAATTTTTATATTTAATGGCAGTTGCAGTAAAAAAGATTGATGCTAAAAAATATAATTCTAAAATAGCTATTTTAAAGATAAAAAATCCAAGTAAATCTCAAGGATCTAATATTCAATCTAAATTGTATAAAAAGAATTATCTTAAATTAACTAAGAGTTTAGTAGATTATATTCAAAAGAAAAAAGTAGCTCCTATTTATTTAAAATCTTCTTTAGGTAAAATTCAGTTTAATACATTGATTTATATATATTCTAAAATTTTAAATGGATATAAATCTAAAAAATCATTAGTGAATTATGTGTTTGTATTTGATATTACGGAGGATTATAAATTTAGAATTAAAGCTAAACCATCTATTAAGTCAAGTTATTCATATAAATGGTATGCTACAACATTTAAAAATTACTGTCCTTTATGTCATAATTATGGTTCATTAACTGATAATCCAAAAGGAGTCTATGAGCATGAAATAACCTGTTGTTTGTGTGATTCTGATTATTGTGGGGTTACTGGATGTGATAAATCTCATAGTAGGAGAGCATATTTAACTAAACTATCTGAATCTACTCCTTGTTCTGAAGTAACTACTTTAAAAGAAGGTTCTCATTTAAAGAAAACTTATAATTTTTCTGTTAAAGAAATTGTTAGTGTAGCTTCTAGTTTAAAATCTTATGTTAAGAATCATAAGAAATTACCTTCTACTATTAGAATTAAAGGTGTTAAAATAAATGCTGCTCAATTCTCCTATTTAGCGGGTGTAGCTATTGATAAAATTAATTCCAAAAAAATTAATTCTAAAATAGATCTTATTTCTGTTTCTAATTCTAAGATAAACTCTTATAAAACAAAGAAAACAGTTAAGAAATTAGATTATATTACTACTTCAAAGAATGTAATAAAATTTATCAATAATAATAGAAGAACTCCTAATTATGTTACTGTAAGTAATAAAAGGTTTTCTTATTATGCATTTGAAACATTTTGTGTAAATATTTTAGATTATTATAATAATTATAAGAAATTGCCTAAATCTATTTCTTTTAATTCTTAATAACTAAATTTTTTATTTTTTTATGTAGGTTTTTTTATTTTTTTCTTATTTTTTTATTTTTTTTTTT
>JAKSUF010000385.1 GCA_024409145.1 archaeon
GATTATGATTAGTTGTTATTAATTCATATAAATAATTTTTTTAAATTAAATGAGGAGATTAAATATGGTTAAAGGAACTGAAGTTTTAAAAGAAGGATTTGCTAAAATGACTAAAGGTGGGGTCATTATGGATGTTGTCAATGCTGAACAAGCAGCAATTGCTGAAGAAGCAGGTGCTGTTGCTGTAATGGCTTTAGAAAAAGTACCTGCAGATATCAGAGCTGCTGGTGGTGTTGCTAGAATGGCAGATCCAAATATTGTTGAAGAAGTTTTAGATGCTGTTTCTATTCCTGTTATGGCAAAAGCAAGAATTGGTCATATTGCTGAAGCACAAATTTTAGAAACCTTAGGTGTAGATATGATTGATGAAAGTGAAGTACTTACACCTGCAGATGAAGAATATCATTTAAATAAAAAAGAATTCACTATTCCTTTTGTATGTGGTGCTAGAAATTTAGGTGAAGCTTTAAGAAGAATTGATGAAGGTGCATCAATGATTCGTACAAAAGGTGAACCTGGAACTGGGAATATTGTTGAAGCAGTACGTCATATGAGAATGGTTATGGGTGAAATTAGAACTATCCAAAAATTAGAAGAAGAAGAACTTTGGAAATATGCAAGAAATATTGAAGCACCTATAGAACTCGTTAAGAAAACTGCAGAGTTAGGTAAATTACCTGTAGTTAACTTTGCAGCAGGTGGTATTGCAACTCCTGCAGATGCATCCTTAATGATGCAATTAGGTTCAGATGGTATTTTTGTAGGTTCTGGAATTTTCAAATCAAATAATCCTGAAGCATTTGCAAAAGCTATTGTTGAAGCTACTGCTAATTATGATAAACCTGAAGTATTAGCAGAAGTATCTAAAGGACTTGGTGAAGCTATGAAAGGAATTGAAATAGCTAATATTCCAGAAGCAGATAGGATGCAAGATAGAGGAATTTAATTTTAATTTTATAATATTTTAATAATAAGATAATTTTGATTCTTTAGTTATTTATCTTTAAGATTTCTGAGTATTTCTATTAATTTTTAGTTATTTTTAGTTATTCTTAGTTATTTTTAGTCTTTAACTAGGGTTTCTTATCTTATTTATTAATATTATTTTTAGGTAGGTTATTATGTTCATTATTGGAATTCTAAATTTACAAGGTGCTGTTAGTGAACATTATGATATTACACAAAAAGCCTTAGAAAATTTAAATATTGATGGTGAAGCTAGACTTGTTAGATATGCTGATGAAGTTGAAGATTGTGATGGTATTATAATTTCTGGTGGAGAAAGTACGGTAATAGGTAAAATATTATTTGAAAGAGGTATTGATAAAGTTATCAAAAATAATAATATTCCTGTATTTGGTACTTGTGCTGGAATGATTTTACTTTCTAGTAAAACTGATTATGATCAACCAATTATGTCATTGATGGATATTGAAGTTGGAAGAAATGCTTTTGGAAGACAAAAAGATTCCTTTGAGGATACAATTAATATTTTAGGTTATGAATATCCAGGAGTATTTATCAGAGCGCCAATTTTAAAGTCTTATGATGATTCAAAAGAGGATATTGAAGTTTTAGCAGAATATGATTCTAAAATTGTTGCTATCAAACAAGGAAAAAACTTAGCTATGTCATTTCATCCGGAATTAACTGAAGATACTAGAATTCACGAATATTTTATTAATTTGATTAAAAATTAATTTTTATTTTTTTATCTTTTTATTTTTTTTAGAATTTTTTATCTTTTTTGTAAATTTTTATAATTTTTTATCTTTTTATTTTTTTTA
>JAKSUF010000386.1 GCA_024409145.1 archaeon
CAGATATACCAGTTGTCGAAAGCTCAGGACCTGATTATTTTAATATTTTATATTCTGGAGGATGTTTCATATGACTTGTAGTATATTAGTTGGAGGTGCTTGGGGTGATGAAGGTAAAGGAAAATGTATCACCTATCTCTGTAATAAGGATAAGCCGGATATTATTGCTCGTGCAGGAGTAGGTCCTAATGCAGGACACTCTGTAGAATTTAATGGTGAAAAATATGGTTTAAGACTTATTCCTTCTGGTTTTGTTCAAACTCAATCTAAATTGCTTATTGGTGCTGGAGTTTTAGTTGACCCTAATGTATTTGCTCATGAATTAGATTATTTAAGTAAATATAATGTTGCGGAACGTACTTTTATTGACCCTCGTTGTGGTATTATTTCTCAAGACCATATTGATAGAGATAAATCTTCAAAACATTTATCTGAAAAAATTGGTAGTACTGGTTCTGGTTGTGGACCAGCTAACTCTGATAGGGTTTTAAGAGTTGGTAAAAGAGCAGAAGATATTCCTGAACTTGCAGATTACTTAGAAGATGTTTCTATTGCTTGTAATGATACTCTTAATGAAGGTGGAGATGTATTTATTGAAGGATCTCAAGGTTTTGCTCTATCTTTATTCTATGGATCATATCCTTATGTAACTAGTAAAGATACTACTGCAAGTAGTTTTGCTGCAGATGTAGGTATTGGTCCTACTAATGTGGATGAAGTTATTAATGTTTTCAAAGCTTACATTACTCGTGTAGGTGAAGGTCCTTTCCCTACCGAAATGTCTCAAGAAAGAGCTGAAGCTTTAGGTATTGAAGAATATGGTGTAGTTACTGGTAGACGTAGAAGAGTAGGTGACTTTGATTTCGAACTTGCTAAAGAATCTTGTAGAATTAATGGTGCTACTCAAATTGCTTTAACTTGTGTTGATAGATTATATCCAGATTGTGCAAGAACTCAAGATTATTCTGTATTATCTGCTGAAACTAAAGAATTTATTAGTCAAGTTGAACAAGAAACTGGTGTTCCAGTTACTATTATCTCAACTGGTCCAGATTTAAAAGATACAATTGATTTAAGAGATGAATTATTATAATTCTATTTTCTAATCAATTTTTTTACTTTTTTTGTTTTTTCTATTTTTTTGTGTAGTTTTTTACTTTTTTTGTTTTTTCTATTTTTTTGTGTAGTTTTATTGGGGTTTTTTCTATTTTTTGAGTACTTATTTTTTAATATTTTCATTTTTTAGTTACTTTTTTAATTTTTTAACTATTTTATTATAGTTTATCATATATTTTACTAATTTTTTTAAATAATTTTATTACAAAACTTTTATATATGTATTAAAATTAAATTTATATTCATGAAAGATATGCATAATCTCGATGTAGAAATCCCTGATGATAAAATAGCTATGGCTTTTTTTAGAAGTATACGTTGGATTAATGGGGTTTATTGTCCAAAGTGTGGTTCTTATAATATTAATAATAGGGGTCAACAAGGTCGTGTTAAACGATATTCTTGTAAAGATTGTGGTTCTAATTTTAATGATTTTACTGGTACATTTTTCCATAAAAGTAGAATTCCTATGGGTGTAATGTTGTATGTTTTATTTAATATGGAAAATAAGACTGTTACTCAAATGGCTGAGGAATTAAATTATAGTAGGCAGTGTATTTCAAGAATTTCTAAATTGTTTAGGGATAAATTATTAAATAATTCTGAATATTTTGATTCTAATGATGAATAATGGATTTAAGTAAGATAAAAAT
>JAKSUF010000387.1 GCA_024409145.1 archaeon
TATTATAGTTTTATTTAATTTTGTAATTTTTGTTTTTTATTTAAAAAAATTAGTTTATGTTCTTGTTTATGCAAGTAATTTATTATAATTTCTTGTTTGGGCAATTAATTGATAATTAATTCTTGTTTGGGCAATTAATTCTCTAAAAATCACAATATTTATATATTATTTGGTTTTAAATATTATTAGTAAGAAATATCTTTATTTTGAGTTTCTTTATAATTTTTTTATTTATTTTGGAGGTTCTTAATATATGAAATTTAAGTTTTTATTTATAATGATTATTTCTTTAATGTTGTTTTTAACTGTAAGTGTTGCTTCAGCAGCTAGTTTGGGTGCAAATAATTCTAATTCTGGTTTTAATCTTTCTGATACTAATATATATGTTGCTAATGTGACTTCTGGTCCTATTCATAATGGGGATTCCTTCTCGGTTACTTTAAAACATTCTCCTGTTACTCCTGCTAAGAATGTAGCAATGGAATTTTCTATACTTAATGAAACTTTTACAGAGCGTACTAATCGTTGGGGTGTTGCTAAATTTGATGTAAATGTTAAAAATGCTGATTGTGGTAAGAATTTAACAGTTTATTACAGGTATCGTTATAATATAGCGTCTTGGTATACTTTGTCCTCTACTATTTGTGTTAAAGCAGGTACTGAATTATCTAATATGACTTCTGGTGTTGTTTGTAATGGTGATGATTATCAGGTTACTTTAAAAGATTTTAATGGTAATGTTATACCTAATAAGGAGGTTCATTTTAGATTGACTAATTATCATATTGATAGGGATTATTATGGTATTACTGATGATGAGGGTGTTGCTAAATTTAAGATTGATGCGACTTCTAAATATCCGTTGGGTAAATCTTTTAATGTTTTCTGTGAATGTGATCCTGGGGATGAGTATATTCCTTGTAATGGTTCTTCAGATATTTGTGTTAAGGCAGGTACTGAATTATCTAATATGACTTCTGGTGTTGTTTGTAATGGTGATGATTATCAGGTTACTTTAAAAGATTTTAATGGTAATGTTATACCTAATAAGGAGGTTCATTTTAGATTGACTAATTATCATATTGATAGGGATTATTATGGTATTACTGATGATGAGGGTGTTGCTAAATTTAAGATTGATGCGACTTCTAAATATCCGTTGGGTAAATCTTTTAATGTTTTCTGTGAATGTGATCCTGGGGATGAGTATATTCCTTGTAATGGTTCTTCAGATATTTTAATTAAATCTAATACTAAATTTGATAATGCAACTACTGATGTTTATGCTGGTGATTACTTTAATGTTACTTTAAAAGATACTGTTGGTAATGTTATACCTAATGCAGAGGTTCATATTAAATTGCTTGGTGATACTTATAATGTTACTACTGATAATAATGGTGTTGCTAAACTCAAATTAATTAATGTATCTAATAGTCCAGTAATCATTTCTTATAAATTTGATGGTGATGATTATAAATATCTTGCATCTAATGGGTGTGTTAGTGTAAATGTACATGGATTATCCTAAGTTTGATAAGAAATCTTCTGATGTTATTCTTAGTGGTAGTTATTGTATGTTAGTTTTATTTAATGGAAATTGATACTCTTTTTTCATTTACTCCATCTAATGAAGTTCTGATTAATGTTAGGTAATTTCCTAAGTTTATTAATCCATTATTAATTAAAAGAATTTTATATTTGATATTTAAATATTTTTAATTTTCTTTTTTTTAGTTTTTTATATTTTTATTTTTATTAAAATTA
>JAKSUF010000388.1 GCA_024409145.1 archaeon
CCAGATTTAACTGAAATTATACTATTACCCACACGATTATTAGTAAATACAGAATTAACAATATTTGCATTATTTACAACTAATATACTACCAGTCAAATTAACTACATTAGAATCAAATACAGAATTATTAACAATCAAGGAAGATCTAGATTCTGTAGATTTAATAATTGCTGTAAATCTAGAAGAACAATTAACAAACCTACAATTATCCACAATAGCCTCATTATTAGAACAAATTAACCCATTAGCATAATGAAGATTAGTAAAATTAGAATTATATATTTTCAATACAGAATCTGCAACACCTGGAACAGAAGATAAAAATGAATTTCCACCCTCAATTTCACGATTAGAATTAAAGAAATTACAAGAATCAATAGTCAAATTAGCATAATTATAACTTAAGAGAGAATCATTACAACTAATATCACAGCCACTAAATAATATCTCACCACATACTATACCTATTGAAGGACCATCAGCATAATGGGATGCACTATTATTAATAAATTTACAATTAGTAAAATTTACAATTGAAGACTTAGATAAACTCATAATACCATTATTACCACCATAATTATCTTTAAAGTAACAGTTATTAAATGAACCAAAAAATTCGCCAGTGATAACCGGAGTGTACTGTGCTTCATTAGCTAAGAATTTTGAATCATTTATAGTAAGATTAGATTTAGTTATATCTAATGCAGTACCATAACCAGATTGAGAATTTACAAAACTACAATTGTTAATAAAAATATTACTGTTTTTTGAAAAAATACAAGATCCTTCTCCATTCAATGTTGAAGAAGTATTAATAAAATTACAATTATTTAATGTTAAAGTAGTTTTATTAAGACAAAAAACGCCACCCCCAGTATAAAAACCAGAATTACGAACATTCAAAAAATTTAAATTAGAGATTACAACCTCATTTTGATTCCCTTCAATATAAAAAAGCACACTACTATTTACTGCATCAATATAATGACCTTGACCATCAATTGAAATAGATTTGTTAATCTTTATATATCCTCCAGTAGTATTAAATTTAGAATCAGAATAATTATTATAAGTATAATTCTTATCAAGAATTAACTCATTAGTATTATTATCCTGAATTAAATTATCCAAATCTGAAAAAGAACCTTCAGAAGAAGTAGGTTCAGCTAAATTTAACTGAGCTTTATCAATTTCAACACCATCTATACTTTGCAATTGATCAGAATAGTTAAAATCTTCATCAATACCTTGAAAATCTTGAGCATAAGCAGAAGATATAGAAAATAACCCAATTATAATCAAAATAATAAATAAATATTTCTTCATATACACCACATAAAAAATTAATAACTCTCTTGAATTAATAAATCTAGATATTTTAAAAAAACCAAGAAACTTTAATTCATATCAAATATAATTTATATGATTATTTTTAAGTAATATTATATAAATAAATTTTTATTATTCAAAAATAGCTCCAAAATAGACAAATAGATAATAAAATAAGATACAATTGATAAACTATAACAAAGCATAATTGTATATTAAGAAGATAATAATAGAAATATGAAAAACATACTGAATAAAGATATAAAAAACATATGGACCAAATAATAAAGAACTATATGCCATATCAAAATTAAAATGTATAAAAAAAGACAATTATCAGAAAAATCAATAGACTTAATAAAAAATCCATAAATCCATTTTAAAAAAATAAAAACACAGTACCAAAAAATCACAGCACAAAGAAAAAAAATAA
>JAKSUF010000389.1 GCA_024409145.1 archaeon
CCCCAAACCCCAAACCCCAAACCCCAAACCCCTTTTATTTAATTTTTTTCAAGATTCGATTAAAAATTAAATTTGATTAAAATTTTTAATATTTTTTTTAAATTGTTTAATCACTTCATTATTTCTTTTCTTCTTTCTGTGGTTATTGGGTTGGCTCACTCTTTATGTTTACTACATAATGTGTTTTACTGTTATTATGAACATCTTTAATGAAGTCAGTTGTGAAATCAGATAGTAAGAAGTTAAGATTAGTATCAGCTGGGTCATTGATGACTATTGGATATAATAAGTTCAAGAATTGTTTTTCTGGCATGCTGAAGATATTATTATAATAAATAATAGGATTAATACCCTTGGACTTATCAAATACAAACTTAACCTTATCGAAGTCTAATGGCTAGCTTTAAACATAGAAAAATCTCTTGTTTGGAATTTCTTTTTAATTTGGAATAAATAGCTTTCTATATGTTTCTCTCAAGAAGTTAGAGATGTATACTTTAGGTCTTACTGGTAGTTTAACCTTCTTTTCTTCTTTTTTCTTTTCTTTCTTTTCTTCAGGCTTTGGCTATTCAGCTAATAATCTTCCTTTTTTACCCTTTATTTTTCCAAATCTCTTTCTTCCTTTTCTACCCTTTCTTCCTTTTCTTCTTCTGCCACCTTTTCTTCCTTTTCTTCCTTTCTTTTTCAAAACTTTCTTAATAGATTTCTTCATTGATTTTTTGAATGCTTTTTTGCCTACTTTCTTTCCGAACTTTCTCATTTATCTTTTCACTTTTCTGAATCTTCTTCTAGCTCCTCTTCTAAACCTTCTTCTAATGAATCCTGGCCTTCTATAATAAATTCTGTTTCTTATTCTTCTCTTCATTGGGTAATATTTTAATTTGTACCTATTCATAAATTAAGCATAGAATTTTCTTAGCTTAACAGAATATCTCTTGCCCATTTCCTTGAATCTGAATAACCTTCTAATAATAGAATACATAGATACTAAGAAATCAAAATCACCGTCAGTCATTGGATTGGTTTTAGTAAATGTAATTCTATTGCATAATGGCTAACATTTCTTAATCATATTACCACTAGATAAATTACCAAGGCAGTCCTTAGTTACTTTTTATAATCTAACTTTATCTTTTCTAATGAATGGTAGTTTAAATGCTCTGGTATAGTGAGCACAGTCAGCCACATTTTATAAGTTCTTAAGGTAATTTATTATTTCTATGTTAAATGCTTATAATTATGTTTGTCTTTATGTTAAATATTATTTACAGAAGTTTTATTAAAATGTGATTTAATTTTTCTTTTTACTAAATAAGAAATATTTTTAATTAGCACCATCACATAAAATGCAAGAGAATGTTTAATAATGCTTTTTATTATTATTTTCGATAACATCTAATTATTTCATTAATTCATTGTGCATGTTCATATAATCGAAATTGACTAATTTCCTTGTTTCTCTTTAGCAGAATCCTTTCTTTTTATTAGAACCATGGAATACCATCTTTTTCTTTATTACTCTGAAATGTAATTACTTTATTTTGGTTAATATTTAAACCATTTTCATTTTGTATGATTTTAGAGCATAGCTAACTACTCCATTCACATTGTGATATATTCTTTATTAATCTGCTCTAGTACAACAAGATGATTTAACACTTGGGCATAATAAAAAGGGAAATCTAGAGCTTGCTTGTAATTGACCTTTCAATAAATAGGATCTTAATAATTATATGTTGCACATTTCTCCTTTCTTTACTTTT